>JAUILB010000019.1 GCA_030432815.1 Alphaproteobacteria bacterium
TCTAGTATCAGCCTTCCTGAAGGTGTTACACCAATTATTGATGACCGTGACTTTACCATTGCCACAATCGCGGCACCAAGTGCGCTTAAGTCTGATGAAGAAGATGCAGAAGCTGTTGAGGGTGAAGAAGGCGAAGAAGGTGAAGCAGAAGAGCAAAGTGTAGAAGTTGAAGCAACTTCTCAAAAATCTGAGGAATAAATTCCTCTCATCACAAGAGGATAATGCCATGTTGTTATTTGTTGGCCTGGGTAACCCTGGCACCAAACATGAAAACAACCGGCATAATATTGGCTTTATGGCGGTGGATGAAATCATTCTCCGCCATAATTTTTCTGAACCCAAGATAAAATATCAGGGTGCTCTTTACGAGGGGCGATTGGGGAATGAAAAAGTCATTATTCTAAAGCCCCTCACCTTTATGAACCTTTCCGGGAAATCTGTTTCACAGGTTGCAAATTTTTATAAAATTCCGTCAGAAAATATTTTTGTTTTTTATGATGAGCTGGATATTGAACCCGGAAAAGTAAAGTTTAAAACCGGTGGCGGCAATGCGGGTCATAATGGACTTCGTTCCCTTGATCAGTATATCAACAAAAATTATCATCGCATTCGCATTGGTATTGGTCATCCAGGTGACAAAGCGCTGGTTCATGGTCACGTACTTGGTGATTTCAGCGCGAATGACGAAGAATGGCTTGAACCACTACTAGATGCAATTGGGCGTGCTGCTGAAAAACTTACCACTGGTGACGGCACAGACTTTATGAATGAAATTGGTCTGATCCTTAAGCCAAACGAAAATAAAAAGGAAAATAAATAATGGGATTTAAGTGTGGTATTGTTGGTCTTCCCAATGTTGGTAAATCAACTCTGTTCAACGCTCTGACCAACACAGCTTCTGCGGCGGCGGCGAATTATCCTTTTTGTACTATCGAACCCAATGTCGGTCAGGTTCCAGTACCTGATCCACGCCTTAACAAACTTGCAGAAATTGCCGGATCAAAACAGGTAATCCCTACTCAATTATCATTTGTTGATATAGCGGGGCTTGTCCGCGGAGCCTCTAAAGGTGAAGGCCTTGGCAATCAGTTTCTTGGGAATATCCGCGAAGTGGATGCAATCATTCATGTGCTGCGCTGTTTTGAAAATGATGACATCACCCATGTTGAAGGTGTGATTGACCCAATTGCAGATGCAGAAACAGTCGAAACTGAACTCATGCTGTCGGATATGGAAAGCCTTGAAAAAAGAAAAGCCGGCCTTGAACGCCGCATTCGCGGTCAGGATAAGGAAGCCAAAAAAATAATGGTGCTGGTGGAACGCTGTCTTGCGGCTCTTGAAGACGGCCTCCCTGCCCGCGTAGTTGAAGCTACGGACGCCGAAGAACAAAAACTTCTTGATAGCCTTCAGCTGATTACCACCAAATCAGTGCTTTATGTTTGTAATGTGAACGAAGATGACGCCATTGATGGCAACGAACTCACCAAACGGGTAGAAGAAAAAGCCGGTAAAGAAGGTGCAGTTACAGTTAATATTTGCGCCTCACTTGAAGAAGAAATCGCCCAGCTTGATGATCCTGAGGAACAAAAGGAATTTTTGGCAGATCTTGGGCTTGGGGAAACCGGCCTTGGCCGTGTGATCCGTGCTGGGTATGATCTTCTGCATTTGATTACCTATTTTACATGTGGACCAAAAGAAGCACGCGCATGGACCATTACCCAAAACACCAAAGCACCACAAGCCGCAGGCGTCATCCACACGGATTTTGAAAAAGGTTTTATCCGCGCAGAAACCATCGCCTATGATGATTATGTTGCCCTAAACGGTGAACAAGGTGCCAAAGATGCCGGCAAAATGCGCCTTGAAGGCAAGGATTATGTTGTGCAGGATGGCGATGTGCTTCATTTCCGCTTCGCGAATTAAATTTATTTCCGATACCAAAACTGTTCAATATCGAACACAACTTGTTCATATGCGAACAGTTGCACCTCCTCATATTTTAATAAGTTATTGATATAAGGTGATTTTAATTCTGGCACGCTATTTGCTCTATTCAAAATATATAAAACATCTGGATATCGGATAGTATGCTAAAAAATTATATGATCGTTGCGTATCGCAATTTATTACGTCACAAACTCTACAGTATAATCAATGTCGGGGGGTTGGCCATCGGCCTGGCAGCATGCATTTTAATATTTCTTTTTGTAAGAGATGAACTATCCTACGATGACTGGGGCCCTGATACTGATCGTCTATATAAAATTGAAACAGCCCATAAGCAAATAGAGGGCACATTTCCCTTTCGCGCCCTTTCACCAGGAAGGCTTCGTGATCCTCTAGCTGAAAATTATCAAAGTGAATTTGAAGCCGTAGCCAGAATTTATCAGATGGGCCATATATTAAAACGTGGAAACGATGTTTTCAGGGAAGATATCTGGTTTGCAGATAGTGATTTTTTCAACGTTTTTGAAATAGACATGATCAGTGGAGACCGTGACGATATATTCCATGACAATGCTTCAATAATAATTAATCAATCAATGGCTCAAAAATATTTTGGAGATCAAAACCCTGTTGGGGAAATCATCACTCCTGTTGACGGCTTTAATCCTTATAAAGTCGTTGGGATAATGGCAGACCTGCCGGAAAAAACCCATCTCGATTTTGAATTTATTACCATGTTCGACCCGTCACGGCATGTGGATGAGCCATGGATGGCCACTTACTGGCTTTCGTCAAATGCACACACATATGTAAAGCTGGCGGAACATGCTTCTGCAGAAGCAATAGAACAGAGTTTTCCAGCGTTTCTAACCCGAAATGTGATTAGATCTGAACACCCTGGATTAAATACCGACCCAAACGAGATATTTCGCATGAGGCTTATGCCTGTTTCCGATATTCATCTTCATTCAACCGGACTTTTTCAAATGAAACAAGGCGGTGATATAAAGGTCGTTTATAGTTTCAGCGTTATTGCACTTCTCATCCTGTTTATTGCCAGCATTAATTTCATCAATTTATCAACAGCACGTGCCAGTACCCGGGCGCGTGAAATAGCGCTTAGAAAAGTGGTTGGTGCAAATCGCAGGCAACTTATCACCCAATTCATAGGCGAAACCGGACTGATGGTTGTAATGGCATTATTGCTGGCACTTACCATCGTCGAGTTGACGCTACCCTGGTTCAACAGTTTTGTTACAAAGCTTCTGTCACTTGAGTATGGCTCGGATCCGACAACAGGTTTTATGCTTGCTGGCCTCTTAATAGTAGTCATACTGGGCGCTGGAATGCTTCCTGCCGTGCAGATTACCCGTTTTCATCCTGCTACCGTGCTACGTGCAAATAATTCAAAAACGCAAGGCGGAAACTTTATCCGCGTTATATTGGTCACAATCCAATTTGCAATATCAATAGGGTTGATGACGACAACCTTTGTTGTTTACCAGCAGACCGAATATGCTGCGAGCAAAGATCTGGGGTTTGAAACAGAAAATCGGGTAATGCTGGAAAGAATGTATTATTCTGTCATCGAGCCTGTTGCTGATACAATAAAGAATGAAATAGATGCACTTCCTGGCGTCCTAAATTCATCTTATTCGGGTCGTACACTTCCATTACAGGGATTTTGGGATGTCGCCATAGATAAACAGGGAATGAACACTAACCAAATAAACAGAATTGAATTGGTGCCCGGCGGACTTAATTATCTTGATTTTTATGGCGTAGAATTGATTGCCGGACGCATGTTCGGGGAAGAGTATCTTGCTGATTATCAGCGGCCTACTGAGGTAACAGGAGATACAATTTTTCTCAATACTATTATCAATCGCACGGCTGTATCCTATTTAAACTACGATACCCCTGAAGATTCACTTGGTGCATCATTCAACTACATGGACTTTGATGGTAACCAAGTACAAATGACGGTGGTCGGTGTTGTTGAAGATATGCATGTCCGGACCCTAAGAGACGAAGTGGAACCCCTGGCACTTCATGTGAATGAGGATAATCGCTCTGTCCTCAACATTCATCTGAGTGAATTTAATCAACAAGAAACAATTGCAGCTATTGAAAGCATATGGCGAACCCATGTTCCCACGATACCAATTTCTATGACTTTTCTGGAAGAAAAACTGGACAGGCTTTATAGCGCTGACAAGAATCGAGGTCAAATGTTCGGTTATTTTTCACTGTTTGCAATACTTGTTTCTTGTTTGGGCCTGTTCGGTCTTTCCGCATTCACAGCCGAGCAAAGAACGAAAGAAATTGGTGTACGCAAGGTATATGGTGCCAACAACCCAGCGATTGTTAAATTATTGGTATGGCAGTTTTCCAAACCGGTGCTGGTTGCAAACCTTATTGCCTGGCCCCTTGTATGGTACATCATGCAGGATTGGCTATCGGGTTATGCTTACCGGATTGATCTAACATTGTTGCCATTCGCGGTTGCCAGTTTGATCGCTCTTTGTATTGCCTGGTCAACCGTTAGTATTCACGCTTTACGCGTTGCAAGAACAAATCCTATCCACGCACTTAGACATGAATAGAAGATATTATCTAAACTGTATCCCATAATTTTAAAAACCAGTATTTATTAGATTATAGTCGAAAGAGGTCTTTATAGGTTTATCCTTCTCTGGATTAACTATTATTTTTGGTTTAGGCTTTTTTATAAAGTCCTTAACGGAGGGATACATATGAAAAAATATATCAAACGCGTACTAATCTTTTTCTCAATTGTTATTGGCATTCCTTCTGTTTACGCCCAGGACACTCACGACCTGCTCCTGATTGGCGCTAATATCATTGACGTTGAAACAGGTCAAATTACAGAAAACGGTATCCTTGCTATTGATGATGATCAGATTTCCTTCGTCGGGAATGCTGGATCACGAAATAATCACATGGGCCAAGTAGAAATTGACCTAAGTGGGAAATATATAATACCCGGCCTATGGGACATGCATGTACATATAGAAGGCAAAGACCTGATCGAAGATAACAAGGCCCTCTTCCCGTTATATGTTGCTTTCGGTGTCACAACGGTTCGTGATATGGCGAGTGATCTTGGTGAACAGGTTTTAACATGGCGTGATGACATTAGTAGCGGTGCTTTATTCGGACCACAAATATTTACCGCAGGACGCAAGCTCGAAGGGATTGGGTCAATCTGGCCAGATGATCTTGAAATATCCAATGAGCAGGAACTGGCGCTAATGCTGGATAAAATCGATAATTACAAGGTGGATCTGGTGAAAATTACCGATAATGCCTTAAATGGTGATTTATTCCTAAAAAGTGTCCAGGCATCACATAATAGAGGTTACTTGGTCTCAGCTCACATTCCATATGATTTGACAATAAGTGATGTTGCGGATGCCGGTCTTTCCAGTATTGAACATGCCAGCTACTTAATTCGGCTAGGCAGTGATGAAACGCCAATTGTTGATCAGGTTAAATCAGGCAATATAACAAATGCGCAGGCTCAATTATCTTATTTGAATAATTTTGATCAGGAGCGTGCAAATACTGCTTATCGTTCATTGGCAGATAAAGGAGTTGCCGTTTCACCGACCCTGATTGGTAGCAAAAAGTTAACTTACCTTGATGAAGAAACAGAAAACAACCACCCTTTCAGGCAATATTTAACCGATCTGTTTGTTTCAAAATATCAGTGGCGTATCGACAGAATGGCGAATGACACCCTTGCTGACAAACAAAGAAGAATTCGAAATTATGAATTGGTTGCTAGCCAACTACCCCATGTTCAGAAATCCGGAATGTTAATATTAGCGGGGAGCGACTCAGCACCGGTTAATACCTTCGTATATCCTGCTTTTGCGCTGCATGAGGAACTAACCTATTTTCAGGATGCAGGCCTGACACCACTGCAATGTTTACAGGCAGCGACCATTAACGGTGCAAAATTCCTGGATAAGATGGACGAGTTAGCAACCTTATCAGAAGGAAAAAATGCCGATATTGTTGTCCTTAACAGCAATCCACTTGATGACATAAAAGCGACACAGGATATATATGCGGTCATAAATAATGGCACTTATCTTGATCGAGGCGCACTTGATAAAATCCTTGAAACGGCAAGACAAAAAAGAAATGAATTAAATCAAAGCCGCAATTAAATTATCCATGCAGATAGCTTTCATTCAATTTTGGTAACTTTTATTGCGGCAGTAGTTTTATGCTTGTTTTTTATCATAAACTCTAACAAACTTCTGCTGCATGACTTCACGGCCATAGTTACGCCCCAACCTTTGTTCTGTCATTTCAAAACCATACTTTTCATACAATTTTCGCGCAGCATCTAATCCCTCAAACGTATCAAGATGTACTTCATCAAATGCCTGTTCATCACAGAAATCCATGGCCAATTTCATCAGCTCACTACCCAATCCGGCAGACTGGAACTTAGGTTCCACAACAAACCAGCGTAAATTTCCCTTATTATTTCCTAATGTTTGCCCGTCTATAGAAATGCCTGCAATAATTTTTCCTTTTTGTTCAGCAAACCATGTTTGATTACACTCAAATTCAAGCCTATTAATAAAATTTGCAAAATTAGTAGCAACCATGGCTTCAAAATGTGCGCCAAACCCTGCAATTTTAGAATATACACGCGAATGCATCGCAGCAATGGATCCGATAAGCTCATCACGATATCCGGTGAATATTTCTATATCATTTTTTCTTGGCACTTTTACGGTCCTTTTATGACTTTTAACGGATATCATTATGAATATTGATATAATCTTAATATGTGCTTAAGTGAAAATAGAATAGAATATACGCTTATTCGAAAAGTGACTTCTACTATCCCGAAATATTTGTGCCAACCCTCTCATATATTTACCTTTTTTTTAATCTTTACCTATATCTAGTATTTCAGAAACTTTTTTAACAATACCATAACACGGGGGAAACCATGAACGTAAAACATGCTTCCACAAATGAAACTGAAATCACATTCGAGCCTGATGAGATTATTGTCTCTAAAACCAATCTTCAGGGTAAATTGACATATGCAAACGATGTCTTTTGCCGTGTCGCCGAAATGACAACGGACGAGGTAATTGGACAACCACATAATATTATCCGCCATCCAGATATGCCAAGGGCAATATTCAAACTACTTTGGAATAATATTCAATCCGGTAAAGAAATTTTTGCATATGTAAAAAACCGGTCAAAAACAGGAAAATATTATTGGGTTATTGCGCATGTAACACCAAGCTTTGATGAAGAAGACAAAGTTGATGGCTACCATTCAAACCGGCGGCAAGCTGGCCCAGGTGAAATTAATAATATTTCCGCATTTTACAGGGAATTAAAAGCAGAAGAAGACAAACATTCAAATTCTAAAGAAGGGCTTGATGCAAGTTATGGCCTTCTGGAAAAACATATACAGGAAATGGGTATGACTTACTCAGAATTTGTTTGGTCTATTAGAGGAACACAATTATGAACTTTTTTAACCGGGAAAAAGTCGAACACCAAATAATACAGGCTGACGATGAATACGAAAAACTTCATGCTGAAGTCGAACTATACAAGAATGCCCTTGAAAGCATAAAACATGTTGCCGCATCAGTTGCACGTGGCGATTTATCTAACCGCATCATTAAATGGGATAATGATCCTAGAACAGAAGCAGTATTTATAGCAGTAAACAGCAGTTATGATATTATGGATGCCTTTATTCGTGAATCTGCAGCTGCACTACAGAGTGCTTCTAAAGGGGAATTTCATAGAAAATTTATTGAACGTGGTATGCCCGGTGATTTCCAAAGAGCCGCACATATTATTAATGAAGCGCAGGAACATATGCATGATGCTGAAAGCAACCGAAAAAAAGAAATGGTTTCTCTTGCTGATAATCTAGAACGCGAAGTCAAAACCGCCATTGAATTTGTTGAGGAACGAGGGAAAATCATGATTTCCAAATCTCAGGAAATGTCATCTACTCTGGAAGACGTTAGTGAGCAGGCAAAACAGGTAGCTGGACTTTCTGATGGTGCTACGCAAAACGTGGAAAGTTGTGCTGTTGCGGTTGAAGAAATGTCTGTTTCCGCACAGGAAATACACAGGCAAATTGATTCATCCAAAGATTCCATGTCCAAATCAGATGCAGAAATTGAAAAAACAACTTCCATCGTAAGAGAATTAGCGTCCGCCGCCGAAGAAATTGGTGATATTGCCAATATGATTAAAGACATTGCATCGCGTACAAACCTTCTGGCTCTTAATGCCACAATCGAAGCAGCCCGAGCAGGCGAATTCGGTAAGGGATTTGCTGTGGTTGCTTCAGAGGTTAAGAACCTTGCTACCCAGACAGGGGAAGCAACAGAACAAGTTGACCGTCAGATAGCAACAATTCAGGATATGGCTAAGGACACTGCGGAAGCCGTAAAAAACATCGGCGATGTAATACGCGAAGCCGGTGAAATTTCGGTTGCCGTTGCTTCAGCCGCGGAAGAACAATTAAAAGCTACTGAAGAAATAAGTAAAAATGTCCAACAGGCTGCACAGGCGACCCGCTCCGCATCAACCAGTGTCATTAAAATGGCAACAACGTCAAGTAAAAGCACAGAAGCCGCGAAGGAAGTTAATAAAGAAGTCAACGAAGTTCATCATGCGACACAGGACCTTTCAAGGAAGGTCAATGATATAATGAGCAATCTTCGCAATTATACGGTCTTTAACCGTAGGCGCGCCGAACGTTATTATGATATTAACAAACCAAATTGCACAATCGAATTTATGGGTGATGTTTTCAAAGGCACTATTCATAATATCAGCGCTACTGGTGCCGCCGCTATAGTTGATCATGAGTTTAACGCCGGTGAAAAGGTTATTTTTGTTGCGGAAAGCGATAACCGCAAAATATCTGCAACAGTTATTGGTTATAGCAATAACATTGCCAGAATTGAATTTGATGGCTTTTATAACGAACTTATCGAAAAAATTGGAAACAGTTAAACCAACTATGTAAAAGTTATACCAATTTAAGGTAACACACTAATGGATCACGCAATAAATCAATCAGTTCATTACGATATCTGGTAAAATTTCTAAACTATTTTTTTGGGGCACTTTCGTTCTGACGTTTGTGTCCCAATTTCAATGTCAATGGCCAAGTCACACGCTTGATAGCATGATCAGGCCAAAAGAGCTCAATATTTTTCTTTAAGTCTCCCAGAGGGTCTTTTTTTGTTTTCTTTTTATAGAGGGTTGTTGCCGACCAGCTTTCCAGATATCCAAGGAAATGGTCCAATGTCCAATCTATTTCCATTGTGAAGTAAGGAACTTTTATTTTTAAAAACGGAAACGCCAGGTTATTATATCGGTTTTCAATATGCTTCCTTTCCTCAGGCCAATACTTTCCCACTATATTATTATAATAATTCTGAACTATCGGGTTTATATCATCATCAATGTCCGCACCAGCGTAACACCAAACAGCAATTAAACCATCTTCTTTCAATACACGATTTGCTTCTGCATAAAATTTTTCCAGATCAAACCAATGTAGTGCCTGCGCAACTGTTATGAGATCGACTGACTTGTCCTTCAATCCGCTGTTGGCAGCATCCGCAACTTGAAAGTTAATATTGTGACTGCCATGAGTATTTCTAATCTGTGCTTCACTGGCATCGGTTGCATGTACGCGCTCAAAATATTCGCATAGCCCCCGTGCCGCCTGCCCGTTTCCAGTAGCACAATCCCATGCAAGCCCCAATTCATGACAATTATTTGCAAGAAACGAATAAAGTTCTTTTGGATATTCAGGTCGGTACTTGCTGTATATTTTGCTCTGGGTGGAAAAATAATCTTTAAAGCCCGACACTTGTTTCACAGTCCTTCATATGATGAAAGAGTAAATACACTACATCCATTTTGCGTGAGCATCTTACTGCCACCCAATTCAGGAAGATCAATGATAAAGCAAGCATTGGCGACCCTGCCCCCGCCTTTCTGAATTAAATTAAGGGCAGCCATAGCCGTCCCACCAGTGGCGATCAGATCATCAACCATCAATATATTTTCGCCTTCACGAATAGCATCCGTATGTATTTCAAGAGCATCCTGTCCATATTCAAGAGTATATTCTTCTTTATATGTGTTCCTTGGTAATTTGCCTTGTTTACGAACCGGTATAAACCCGATACCAAGTTCATGGGCAATAGCACCGCCCAGAATAAACCCGCGTGCCTCTATACCTGCTACTTTATCAATAGATTTGCCCTGACAAAAATTCGCAAATTCATGAATCATACGTGGATACGCATCCGTATTTTCAAATATGGTTGTTACATCACGAAACATAATTCCCTCATGAGGATAATCAGGAATGGTTCTTACATATTCCTTGATCCAGCTCATTTGTTAAGCACTCTACCCGCCACAGCAGAAAGTCTGGCTTTTACCTTTGGGTCAATATCACCTTGTGTAATAACAGCATATTCAAGTGCATGGTCACATGCCTGCTGACACGGATGCCGATCATTGCTGACATTGAGTATTTTTATGATCTCTTTAATCAGCGAACGTGCGTTTTCAGAATTTGCGTTGAGCGTTTTTATAATTTCGGTTACATCCACTTCGCCATGATCAGGATGCCAGCTATCATAATCAGTAACCATCGCAATCGTGACATAACAGATTTCCGCTTCACGGGCGAGCTTCGCTTCAGGCATATTGGTCATGCCAATCACGTCACAACCCCAATTTCTATACATATGACTTTCAGCCAGTGTCGAAAATTGCGGCCCTTCCATAGCAAGGTATGTACCGCCCCTATGTATTTTCATTGGCAAGCCTTCGGCGGCTTTTTCAACTACATCGCTAAGCCCACCACATGTTGGATGGGCAACAGATACATGAGCGACAACCCCTTCATCAAAAAATGTTTTTTTACGCGCAATGGTTCGGTCAATGAACTGGTCAACAATGACAAAATCCTTTGGGGCCAATTCCTCCCTGAATGATCCACAGGCGCTGATGCTGATTAAATCAGTAACACCCGCACGCTTAAGCGCATCAATATTGGCGCGATAATTTATTGTCGAAGGTGAATGGACATGCCCCCTTCCATGGCGCGGCAGAAATACTACTTTTAAGCCATCAACAACACCTGTTAAAAGTTCATCAGACGGTTCACCAAATGCACTTTCCACAGCAATCCATTGCGGGTTTTCAATCCCGTCTATGTTATAAAGGCCGCTGCCACCAATAATACCCAAAACTTTTGTCATTTTTTCTCCAATAAAAAATAAGGGCCACCAATTTGGCAGCCCTTATTAAAAACCAGTTCTTTTATAAAAACAATGATTTATAATTTTGAAGGATCGATATCCTCGCCTTTTTTCACTTTCGCCCACACACGCTTATTGGTGAAATAAAGCAGGATAACAAAAACAATCATAAACAGCATTACACGAAGGCCGAGTTCTTTACGTTCCTGCATGGTCGGGTCAGACGCCCAAGCAAGGAAATTGGCAACATCATATGCCATTTGGTGAACTGTGGCTGGTGTACCATCCGCATATGAAACCATATCATCAAACAGAGGCGGTGCCATTGCAATGGCATTTCCTGAGAAATAATGATTGTAATATGTGCCCGGTGAAAGCACAAAGCCTTCCGGTGCATCTGCGGGAACTTCATCCTCATAGCCTGTCATAAGTGCAACGATGTAATCTTCACCATATACGCTATTCCAAGGAAGGAAGGAAAGATGTTCACGGGCCTTTACAATTGTTGAAAAGTCCGGTGGCAATGCACCGTTATTAGACGCTTTGGCCTGATTGTCATTGGCAAACGGTGCCGGGAAGTAATCCGCAGGAATACCTGTTCGGAATGTTTCCTCACCGTCTTCATCCAGTTCTGTATATTCATACTCAATGGCGATTGCTTTGACTTCATCCTCAGAATAACCAACATCTTCTAACGTGCGAAACGCGACAAGATCAAGTGAATGACATGCAGAACAAACTTCAATATACACCTGAAGTCCACGCTGAATAGACGCATGGTCAAATTTACCGAAAACACCTGTTGAACTATATTCATTACGCTCCGGTGTTTTTAAGCCTTCCTCTGTTGCCGCTTGTGAACCATTGGTCATCGTGGTAAACGCGATCGCAGCAGCCAAAAGGCCTTTAATTTTGATGTTTCTCATCATTTTCTAGCCTTTCTTATTTGCTTCTAAAACGGAGGCCGCAATGCTGGTTGGAACCGGCAATGTTGTTTCCATTCTGCTGACTACCGGCATAACCACTAGGAAATAAGCAAAGTAATACAGCGTTGAAATTTGTGCATATACAATGGCTTCAAAACCAAACCAAAGAATATCATCTGGTGAAATCGATCCAAGATAACCAAGGAACAAGCCGTTGATTACAAATATCCAGAAGAATATCTGCGAAAGCGGTCTAAAGCGCATTGAACGTATCCGTGAACCATCCAGCCAAGGCATTGCAAACAAGATCAGGATTGATGCAAACATCGCAACGATTCCAAGAAGCTTGTCCGGAATAGCACGAAGGATCGCATAAAACGGCAGATAATACCATTCAGGAACAATATGCGCCGGTGTTTTCAGCCTGTCTGCCTTGATATAGTTATCAGGGTGACCAAGAAAATCAGGGATATAGAACACAAATGCCGCAAAGAAAATAACGAACACGCCAAGCCCAAAGGCATCCTTCGCAGTATAGTAAGGATGAAATGGGACTTTATCATATGGCCCATTTGCATCAATGCCCAGAGGATTTGTTGATCCCGGAATGTGAAGTGCCCATATGTGAAGAATAACAACACCAACTAGCACAAACGGCAACAGGTAATGAAGGCTGAAGAAACGGTTTAACGTTGGTTGATCAACGGCAAACCCGCCCCATAGCCATTCTACCAGACCATCACCAATGAAAGGAATAAAGTCAAAGGCACTAAAAAAGTTGGTAATAACAGTCGCGCCCCAGAAGCTCATTTGTCCCCATGGAAGAACGTAGCCCATAAAGCCCGTCGCCATCATGAGAAGATAAATGATTATTCCCAGGAACCAGAGAATTTCACGCGGCGACTTATAGGAACCAAAGTAAAATCCTCTTAAAATATGGATATAAACCACAATGAAGAACATGGACGCGCCATTGGCATGGATTGACTGCATCAACCATCCATAATTCACATCGCGGCGAATATGTTGCACGCTGTCAAATGCAAGATTAATATCCGGCACATAATGCATAACCAGCACGATACCGGTAACAATTTGAACAACCAGCATAAAACCGGCAAGAGAGCCAAAATTCCACCAGTAGTTAAGGTTACGCGGCGTATCATAACCACCACCAACTGAACTATAAATTAGTCCGAGAATAGGCAGACGGTCTTCCACCCATTTAACTGTCGGGTTTGTGGGTTCGAATTTTCTAGAAGCCATTATTTCACCTACCCAATCTTAATTGTTGTATCATTCAGGAATGTATATTCCATAACCGGTAGATTGGCGGGAGCTGGTCCTCTGCGAATACGGCCGGAAATGTCATAATGTGATCCGTGACATGGGCAGAACCATCCGCCAAAATCACCCTGCTGATCAAGTGGAATACATCCAAAATGTGTGCAAACGCCGCTCATTACAAGCCATTCCGGACGCTGTACACGATCCTCATCTGCTTCAGGATCTACTAGATCCGGCGCATTATCATCAGCACGTGCTCTGGCTATTTCCGCTTCTGTACGGTGGCGAACAAAAACAGGATTTTTGCGCCATAGAAATACAGCACTCGTTCCTTCAGGAATTTTTGTAAGGTCAACTTCTATGGAAGATAGTGCCAAAACATCTTTAGATGGATTCATCTGATCAATGAGGGGCCAGGCGGCACCTCCGACGGCGACTGCACCCGCAGCGCCAGTGGCGAGATAAAGAAAATTACGTCTTTCTTCAACAACGTCATCATGTGTGGTCATACATAAACCTCGTAAGGGGTTTTCTTTTAAATTTTAACGCGTTATCAAGTACTTAATGCGTAAAGAAAAATACTATGATTCAGACTATTAAATCAAAGTCGTTAAAATTCCCTTCACCCATCGCATACTATGCGAGCCTTATTTACCTACATTCACTTCGTTTTGCAATGCTTTTTAGGTAAAAAACAATAATATATTTAACGTATTATTCTATATTGTAAATAGTAGATTATCTATTGGGCGCTCAATGATCAAAAAAACGTTTTTTTTAAAAATTCCTTTTGATTTAGATCAATAATTCCAGAAGCGATCATTGATGAAATTTTCGATCTTTCGCATATTGCGAAAACGGGTCGGAATTCGGAATCTTTCAGCGTGTTTTTGCTCCTTGGCTTGCCATATTTCCGCCTTGGATGAAAAATCGACTGTGGTATAATCCTGGTCATGTTCATTTATAAATGAACACAGCGTTTCTAATCGTTCCTGATTGATGCGGTTTTCTTTAATTTCCAGAAACTGTTCATCTTTTTTCTTAATATAATCGAACGGCTGGGTTAGAAGGACTATATTTTCTATGCCCTGCTTTCTGGCCTGTTTTAGAATTTGGATAATTTCTGATTTGGAACAGCTTGCTATTTCCATCGATTTATCGGGATAGCCACCCATCACATCCTTATCTTTATACGTAAAAAGCGGTACTTCCATTACATCTTCAAATCTGGTCCTCCCGCCATGCAGGATAAATTTTTTACCTTCCGGCTTCCCGATACCAAAACCGATACTTGAACTTAATGGAACTTGAAGTTCACTAAGCACATCATATACGGTTGGATCAACCTGAAAATTACCGCACCGAACGGCTTCTGGTTTTTTCCCTGTTATCCGTTCAAAGGTAGTTATCGATTTTTCAAATATTTCGCGGAGTTCGTTAAAATTCCGGCCAGCACAACTGTCATTTTGTGAAAACTTCTTGCTGTCTTCAAAATAATACCAGCAAGGATGAACAAGAAGCTGCCTGTCCTGCCCGGCATCGCCAATCATTGACGCAATTTTCCCCATTGGCTGATCACCAAAATAGGCAGATTGGGCCGTTTCAATAAAAAAACTTGCCTTGGTATTATAGCGGTTAAAACAATCCAGCATAAATTCAAGTCCGTGCCCGTCACAAAGCACTGAACGCTCGCCAACCGGATTATACTTATCGGGATTGCTAAAAGCCCCACCGATACTGAATGATGTACCAACAGTGATGGTAACTTCGAGTGGTTCCTGCAATATTATTCCCTGGTAACTGATCTGATCATAACGGGTTTCAAGACACGCTGACCGCTTGTATATTCTTCGCCGGTCGGTGGATCGGTTTCGACATTCTGAATAGCACGAACAACATCCATGCCTTTTGTGACAACACCAAATGCAGCAAAGCCCTGCCCGTCAGGGTTCCGCATCCCGCCGTAATCGAGGCTTGGTTGATCATTCACACATATAAAAAATTCTGATGTTGCCGTGTCCGGCCCACCACGTGCCATTGAAATGGCGCCGTCCACATGTTTAATGCCTGTATCACGTGTGCGTTCAAGTTTGATCGGGTCAAAAAGACCGATATCGCTATTACCGCTCATCCCTCCCTGAATCACTTCAATTTTAATGTCATTCTGTTCCTGGTTATCCATGCGCACCACACGATAAAAGGCACCATCCGTATAATGCCCACCGTCCACATGCCGCATAAAGTTTTTAACTGTAATAGGCGCCTTGTCTTCATAAAGGTCCAAATGGATATCACCCATTGTGGTGGCAATTTTTACTTTGATAATTTCTGCCTGTGCCGTGGCAACGCCTACAGCGAACATAACAAACAGTAAAACTGATCTGATCATCTGACGCTTCCTTTTGAAATCACTGTATCCTCACGGTGCTTAGGCCCATTATTACGAACATTCACAAACCACAGTATAACAGCGATCAGCAAAATAAGAATACCAATTACAATATTATTCATCACGTTCCAGCCCACGCCTTCAAGCGCGTAACCGGATGCCAGTGTGGCAATCGCCGCAAGACCGAAGACCACAAAATCGTTAAGTCCCTGTACAAACGCCTTCTCATCTTCGTTATAGGCATGCTCAAGAAGCGTGGTTCCAGCCGTAAACATGAAATTCCAGCCGACACCAATCGCCACAAGCGCAAAATAAAAATTATTCAGATCAATTCCGGCTTTGGCCACAAGTGTGGATATTAACATCAGGATCATACCGGTCAGGATAATTTTGATCGATCCAAACCGTGCAATTAGCGTTCCGGTAATAATAGCCGGTAAGAACATTGATATTGAATGCCACTGTATTACCCCCGCCGCATCCGAAATCTGATATCCGCATACTTCAACAACCTCAAGCGGGGTGGCCGTCATAATAAATGACATGGAAAGATACGCACATGCCGCACTAAGTGACGCGCAAATAAAAGCCGGGCGTTTTAACACATCCATAAATTTCGGGTTTTTAAACGGTTTTTCATTATCCTGCATTATTTTCCGTGGTGGCAGCTTGATCATTGTAATCAGAAAATGCGCCACAAGCGACAGTGCAATCACCAGACAGTATGTACCCGCATATTGCACCGGTTCAAAATAATTACTTTCAAAAAACCGTGCCAGTGTCGGTGCGGAAAGTCCGGCGAGCACACCCCCAAGGATCACATAACTAACCGCCTGTTTATGGTAATATTTCGGGCTGACTTCCATGGCCGTAAAACGGTAGTAATTAGCAATGGACTGATATATCCCGTGGCAGAATGTCGCAATGCAAAGCAGATAATAATTATTCTGATAAATGGAGACCACGGCAAGCAAACCCGCTAATCCCGCGCAGGTTGCCCCGAAGTAGAACACCCTCTTGCGGCCAAATTTTTTCATCAAAAGTGACGCCGGAAACGCAAATGCCGCCGTTGCAATGAAGGCCGTTGCCGACGGGATCGTCGCTAGGCTGGTGCTTCCGGTCATCATTTTGGCAACCAGCGATGAATAAGTGATCACCGTAACCACTGACGCCAGTGTGATAAACTGCGCCATTGAAAGCAGGAATATATTACGCTTTACATTTTCCATGAGTATGGACTCTAGTAATTTATGACCATCCCGTCATAGGCGGGTTCGACCCCGGATGGCAACTCTTTTTTTAATGTTTCATAATCAAGTTCTGCGGTCATGTGGGTCAGGATCGCACGTTTTGGTTTGAATTTTTCGATATATCCCAGCGTTTGTTCCAGATGGCTGTGGGTCGGGTGCGGATCTTCACGCAGACAATCAACAATCCAGACATCCAGATCATATAAATATTGCTCGCTACGTTCCGGTATTTCATGAAAATCAGTGCAGTAGCAAAAATTACCAAAGCGATAGCCATATGAATAAATAGCACCATGGGCCAGTTCCATTGCCTGAATATCCTTGATATCGCCAATGGAAAACGGATTTAAATCTATTTCATTGGCAGTACAGATCGCTTTATAATATGGCCGTCCCTTAAATATATATCCAAACCGCTCTTTAAGGATGCGAAGCGTATGAACATTTGAATAAACCGGGACTTCGGTTTTCATATTCTGTGCAATTGCCCTGAGATCATCAATACCGTGGGTATGATCCGCATGATCATGGGTATATAGCACGGCTGTAAGGGTGGTAAACCCGGCATCCAGTGCCTGCTCGCGAAAATCAGGGCCGGTATCAATGATAAGTCTTGTATCCCCCTCTTCCAGCATGATAGACACACGACGGCGGCGATTTTTTGGATTATTCGGATCACAGTGGCCCCAACCATTGTTGATTTTACCACCGATTCTTGGCACCCCTTGTGACGTGCCGCATCCTAAAACCGTAATTTTCATTTTGGTCTCTCGGTCTTGGAAAAAAGCGTGAAGAAATTATCGGTGGTGGTTCTTGCCAGTTCTTCGTAAGCGACATCAAAATGTTTTGCCAGGAACTCTGCGGTATATTTCACAAAGCCGGGTTCATTGGGCTTGCCCCGCATAGGAACCGGCGCGAGGAACGGTGCATCCGTTTCAATCAGCAACCTATCCATCGGGATAATTT
>JAUILB010000330.1 GCA_030432815.1 Alphaproteobacteria bacterium
GACAATTCCGGCGGCCAGCGCGCTTTCCGATGCAATTTCAAGACCCAATAGTTCGCCCGTGTCACGAATAAAAGGAGCGACAACAAGTGCGGCGATAAAGCCGTACACAACGGTTGGAATGCCTGCAAGGATTTCTAAAAGTGGTTTTGCAATTTTGCGGATTTTTTTATTGGCAAACTCGGCCATATATATTGCAGAAAGCAGCCCAATTGGGCCGGCGATGAACATTGCAATAGCCGTTATAAGCATTGTTCCCATAAAAAGTGGTACGGCACCAAATGCACCTGAACTGCCGACCTGGTCAATACGGATTGCTGTTTGTGGGCTCCATTTGGTTCCAAAAACAAATTCTGTGATAGATACCTGATCAAAGAAAAGGATGCTTTCAAATAACAGAGAAAATACGATCCCGATCGTTGTAATAATTGCAATTACCGAAAAGATCATAAGTAATGATTTGATTATATTTTCAATGTTATTGCGAGAATTATATTCAGGCTTCATTTTGCGCAATGTTAGATAACCCATGAATGTACTTGCAGCAACAGCGGTCAGGAAAAATGCCCAGGCGACGCGTTCTGAAATGCTGGCATAATACTGGTGCTGGGCAGCAAGCGATGGATCGGTTGGGATTGATGCCTCATAAGATTTTACGCTATTCAGCAAATTGCTTAATTCGAAAGGTGCAAGGCCGGATGCTTTTTCACCTAGATTGTTTATAAGCATATTATCAATCAGATAGCCTTCACTAATCGCCCATATGAAAAGAATAATGAAGCCCGGTATAAAACTGTTAATTCCTGTGGCCCATCCATAATGGCTAGGTAATGAATATAATTTTTTAATATTGCCATTAACAAGCATCAGCGATTTTCTTTTGCCGATATAATAAAAAGAAGTAAGCAGCAAAAGTAAAATGACAAAAAGTAGTGTTACACTCATTGAATATGGGCTCTTGATATTTTTGGAATCATTACCCTAATCTATAGAGTAATTAAAATAGAAAGGCCAGTCTAAGGGCCGGCCTTTCGTAAAAGTTTCATTAAATCGTCATTTTTGTAGAGTAACCAGATTTTGAGCTGTATTCTGAACCTGCGCTAGCTCGGTATTTGGTAATGGAATAAGACCTTTTTCAGCAAGGTATCCGAAATCGCCCATTGCTTTATCACTCAGGAATTCATTCAGATATTCTTTTAACCCCGGTACGGCACCGATATGCGCTTTTTTCACATAAAAATAAAGAGAGCGGGATACTTTGTATTCCTGATCAGCAATGTTCTCAAAAGTCGGGTATGATCCTTCAACCATATTACCCTGAATAACGTCGTTGTTTTCTTCAAGGAAACTGTATCCGAATACACCAAATGCATTTGGGTTAGCCTGGAGCTTTCCAACGATCAGATTATCGTTTTCACCTGATTCTACATAAACACCATCTTCACGGATTGTGTGACATAGTGCTGTATAACGATCACCGTCTTTCTCTTCAATTGCAACTATTTCAGGATATGCCTGGCAGCCACCTTCAAGAGCAAGTTCTGCAAATGCATCACGTGTTCCTGACGTTGGGGGAGGGCCAAGAACTTCAATTTTTTTATTGGGGAGGTTTGGATTAACTTCGTTCCATGTCGTGTATGGGTTTGGTACGATCTCACCATTTACAACGACTTCTTTGGCAAGTGCTGTCCAGACATCCTTTAGGCTAAATTCTACAGGAGCCGATTCCTTGGAATTGGCCATTACAATTCCGTCATAGCCAATTTTAACTTCAATAATTTCTGTAACACCATTTTGTGCACATAGTTCGATTTCAGAACTTTTGATTGCGCGTGATGCATTTGTTATATCCGGGTGGTTTTCACCAACACCGGCGCAGAATAATTTTAGACCGCCACCTGAACCGGTACTTTCAACAACAGGTGTTTTGAAAGCTGTGGATCTGCCAAATTCTTCTGCAACAGCAGTAGAAAATGGAAATACGGTTGATGAACCAACAATCCGGATTTGATCCCGCGCTTCGGCGGCGCCTACCATTGAAATACTGACCATACCAGCCACTAACAGTGTGCGGTCTAGTTTATTGAACATTTTGTTTTCTCCATTAAAAATTTCTTAAATGAACTATTATGTTAAAAAGAATCATTCTTTTCCATAGAAGAAAATTAGGCTTGTTAGATTGCGGTAATGTGACAGAAATATTAAGGTTTTGTTACAATGAATCATAAGTTATTGGAAACAAAAGAAAAAGGCGGAAATTAATTTCCGCCTTTTGGTTAATATATTAAAATATGGTTTTGAAGTGTTTACCAATCAACCTGGAACCTGAGGCCGAATGTGTCGATTTTTTCACCATCATTTGTCCCACCATCAATATCTGACCGGGAATAGTTTGCCATCACGCGGGAATAATTATTGAGAAGCCAGTTCAGCCCAACAATGTAAGATGTTTGTTTGCCACCAATGACACCAACTGAAGTATCGGTCAAATCAATCACATCGTAACGTGCGGCCACCTGAAAGGCACCTGATCCCCCGCTAAATACCGGGTTGTTGACTTTAATACGGTCGAATGTGCCGCCTTTGTAGCCACGGCTTTCACCTGTCAGGATATAGCTGATGTCAATATAACCACCATTAAACTTTGCATCCATTGCACCATTAATTCCATTGGCGCTCATCCATCCCCATTCGGCTTGCGCTGAAAGCGGGCCCATCACACCAGCTAATTCAACACCAAAGAACGTATCGGAATCGGAAGGGAATTGATCAGTATTGACATATCTTCCAGCCAGATGATGATGTGGGCGTTGACGATATCGGATTGTCAGATCGCCATCGTCATTTTCGCGGTGAAATGCTGACGCGCCGATATGAATAAAGCCGTCATTATTACCATTTCCAATTTGTGGGGTAAATGTTGCACGTGCGGCGTAGGTGCGGCCCTGAATTGTACCACTACCGCCGTTTGCGTTGCCCTGAAACACGCCTGCCTTGAATGTTACATTGTCCTGATCATAATTCGCCGCTATACCGATCTGACGACTAAAGTTAAAGGCATCTGTGAAACTGCTACGTTCAAGAAATGTCGTAAAACGGCTTGATGTTTGTTCTTCAAGCGACGTAGGCGTCTTAAACTGGCCAGCTACAATAGAAATCGGTTTTAGTGCAAGCTCCATCGTAGCATCAGTGATGTTGACTTCATTTCCCGCAAAGTCGACCTCAAATTTATATTTCACATCTTTCATGACAACACCTTCAACACCAAGGCGTGCAGCACGGAAT
>JAUILB010000331.1 GCA_030432815.1 Alphaproteobacteria bacterium
TGCCCTGCAGACAGTAAACTGGTCTGTGGCGACAACAGTTCTGATGTGGCGCGAAATTGTTGATAAGGACCAGCTTTTAGGAAAACTGCGTCGGATAATGACCCTTATTGCGATTGCCGGGTTATTTTCCGGCGGTGCTCTTAGCAATAACATTTTCTTTGATAATGTTGATCTGGGGCCGCTTATTATTCTCAATCTTCAATTTGTGCAGTTTTTAATTCCTGCGGCTCTATATGCTATAAAGGCCTATCTTGCCTATACCGCCGGAAAAACCACCAGTTTGAAATTGTATGGCACAGTTGCTGCAATCACATCGTGGTTCTGGTTATCGGCAGAAGTCCGTCATGCGTATCATTCTGATGGCAGGTTCGGTGCTACGTCTGACTGGGAAGCCTACACTTATTCACTTGTATGGCTATTATATGCGATTGGGGTTTTATTGTTCGGTCTTAAACGCAATATAGATCAAGTACGAATGGCAGGCCTTGGGATATTATCAATCGTCGTGCTCAAAGTTTTCATTATTGATATGAGTTCACTTGAAGGGCTTGCTCGCGCCCTATCCTTTATGGGGTTAGGAGGTGCACTTATCGGTATCGGGTATCTTTATCAACGGACAAAAGTAGCAACAGAAAATAATATTTCAGAAAACTCATAGCAGGATCGGATCAGCTTACCTCCAGCGTCTTATTTTATGTCCTTTGGCAGCGTAAAATAATATATACAGGTAACACGGAAAACATATCCAGTAAGCAAGCTGCATATCCCCAATCATTAGTGATATGCGTCCAAACGAGAGCGGGATAAGCGCCCCGCCAGCCACTCCCATAATAAGAAGTGCTGAACCCTGCGGGGTAAATTTACCAAGCCCATCAAGCGCAAGAGGCCAGATTGATGGCCATACAAGCGCATTGGCAAGCCCCATCATCGCAACAAAAAAGACAGAATTGGGAATAAGCGACATACCCGTCCAACCCCAGATCAAACCGGAAATGCCATTTTCATCTATCGAACTATAAACAATCCCAAAAATGCATAACGCCCCGACCATTGCCGATATTAACAATGCCTGAGCCTGGGTGATATAGTTGGGGATAGCAGCCATGCCCAATAGATAGCCAATCACCATAAAGCTCATGGTATAAGCGGTGAGGACCGAAAAATTGTCCACGTAAATTTTGGATCCATATAAATTGATTGTATCGCCTGCAATGACCTCGACACCCAGATAACAGAATATGGCAATTACACCAAGTATTGTATGTGGAAAATCAAGTATGCTTCGTTTGCCATCCACCTCACCGGCTTGTTCAATGCGGCTTTCAAGCACAGGTAATTTCGCAAAATAAATCATAAAAATAAGCAGAATAAAGATAATTGCCATCGCAATATAAGGCATTATCAAGCGCCGAGAAAGTTCTGCAATTTCTTCATCGCTTATCACGAGAATGGCAAATTCCGAGACGTCCGTAATACCATAAAGCACGACCGCGGAAAAAATAATCGGCACAATCACCCCGGCAACCTTATTGATTAATCCCATGGCCGCTATGCGCCGTGCCGCACTTTTTTTGGGGCCCAGAAATATCACATAAGGGTTTGATGCTGTCTGCAAAATGGTAAGCCCTGTACCCAACACAAACAATGCAAACAGAAAAAACAAATAATTTAAACTCATCGCTGCGGGTACAAATAAAAGCGCTCCAAAAGCCATGATAACAAGCCCGATAATCATACCATTGCGATAACCTGTTCGTCGCAGAACACCCGCCATCGGCAATGCCATTACCGTATAGGCAATATAAAAGGTAAAAGTAACGAACAACGCCTGGAAATCATTTAAATTACATACGATTTTAAGAAACGGGATAAGCGATCCATTGAGCCAGGTGACAAAGCCAAAAACAAAAAAAAGCACCCCAATTATAATCATCGGAAAGAAAATATTTTCAGACTGTTCCAACCTTTGATTGTTCACAAAACCTTCCCACTTATTTTTATAAAACCATAATGCCAAAGCAAAAGAATGCAAAATAAATTATTTTCCTATCTGTTTAAGCAACTGAAATATGGTATTAATTTCAAAAAAAGATGATGGTGACCATTATGGCTATACTTCTACTGCTTAATCAGGTAGACCCAGCAATCCTGGAAGGACATTTAAAATCGCATCCCGATTGTCCAGATGTTCGCACATATCCTGACACAGGAAATGTTGAAGAAATTGATTGTGTTATCGTGTGGAAGCATGATCAGGGCCTGCTGAATGAATATCCTAACCTGAAATTGATAGCTTCGTACGGCGCAGGTGTGGAAAATATCCTCAGTGATCCAACCCTGCCAGAAGGTGTTCCAATAACACGTTTTGTAGATAAGTCACTTTCGGATCAAATGGCCGAATTCATATTGGCGGCCATTCTTAACCACCGAGTGAATTTAACCTATTACCGTGAACAACAAGCCGCATGCCATTGGCAGGAAAAGCCAGCAATAAAAGGAAACAACGTTACAATTCTTGGCCTTGGAGAACTGGGGACTACGGCGGCTAAGTTATTACATAAGAACGACTATAAAATTTCAGGATGGGCAAGATCCGAAAAAAATATTGACGGGATTACCAGTTATTACGGGGAAAACCAATTATTCCAATCCGTCGCTGAAGCCGATTTTGTTGTCTGCCTGTTACCCCTTACACCGGAAACAAGAGAAATTTTGAACAGTGACCTTTTTGCGGCTATGAAAAAAGGATCATACCTTATCAACGTTGGTCGCGGGGATCATGTAAATGAAGATGACCTTATGAATTATTTATCACAGGAACATTTATCAGGAGCATTACTTGATGTTTTCAGTACTGAGCCCCTGCCCAGGGATCACCCATTCTGGCAGCATCCGAAAATACATGTGACCCCACATATTTCAAGTCCGACTGATAAAGCCAAACTGGCACGTCAGATTCTGGATAACTATAACCGTCTAAGTAAAGGTGAACCCTTATTACACTTAATTGACAGAAAAAGATCATATTAATAAATCTTGCGAAAACAAAGTGATGGTGCTAATACCCACATCTAAATTGAACGCTCTTTAAAATCAGGTGAAATCATGAAGATACCAGGCAATACAATCCGCCCCGGTTATGTAATTGAACATCAGGACACAATCTGGGTCGCAGTAAAAATCCAACATACACAACCCGGCAAAGGGGGAGCCTATCTTCAGGTGGAACTTAAAAACCTTATGGATGGCCGCAAACTTAATGAGCGT
>JAUILB010000332.1 GCA_030432815.1 Alphaproteobacteria bacterium
TTATTTTAATCATATGAGTATTAATTCTATCATTTCCAATATAAGGAAAATGATAGATACCATATTTTTTAAGCACAATATCCATATAACTTTGTTGGATACCATATCCGTTACTTACCTGGTTTGGGTTTGTAAAATTAGTACCCAAAACTCTTTTTGGAAGTTTCATATCTATTTTATCTGGACTTGTTTTGGAATACTCAGGATTGGCAAACCTCCCACCAGTTGCGTCAAAAAAGAAACCTATATTCTTATCGTTCAGCTTCGAATATTCCAGCTTAGGAGAAAAATAAAATTTAACGCCCTGCTCCTTACACGAAAGCATTAATATGGCTTCTAGCATATTAAGAGGAAGACCGACAAACCCGTCTATTCCAAAACATTCAAGTAATTCTTTTATAAATGGTGGTATATGTTTCTGAAAGATGTGAGATTCTATATGCGTCAGCCATTCCCGATTAAACGGCGTTCGGGTATTTTTTTTATCAGAACGATTTTCAAGAACAAGTATATTTACGTTCTTGCCTAACATGTTTTTAAGGCAGGATGCCAGAAAAAGACCTGTAATTCCAGCTCCAATAATTACTATATTTATCCCCGAACTTTTAAATGTTTTTTCAAGGGCAAAGGACATATCAACGCCCTTGTCATTATGGAAACTATCATTAATTAAATTCAAATCGCCATATTCTATAAGTGCCTTTAATTTTTTGAACTTCTCAGCAATTTCTTCTTCATTATTTAACCAATCAATCACTTGTCGTGAATTGCGCGTAGGTTCTTCACTTACCAAAGAATGAAGGATTACCCGTTCTTTTACTTCTGCGATTTTAACTTTGTCGAAATTTTTAATATTTTTTTCTATGAATTGCTGATCAATACTTGCTGCATGTGACCAGCCCTGTGCCGCATTGGAAACAATGGATCTTTTGCTGTTTTTATAGAATTTTTCGATTGCAAAAATAATATCAAAAACCCTGTCTTGGCTTTCCCGATTATTTTCCAATTGATCAGTTGTTCGCACAATAAAACCCTAATTATAAAATACCGCTTACACTTTATGAAAAATCATATTTGACCGAAAACCTTACAGACATTTGATGAATTTAGACAGCATATTTTATTAAGAAATATGAATTTCATACTCTTGTAATCATTTTTAATTGAAAGCTGTACCTGTTCAATTTACTGTCGAATATTATGATACTTGTACCAAATAGAGAATGCGGTGATTGTACTGCCTGCTGCACACATTTAACCATCGAGACTACAGGGCTAGTAAAACTACCGAATGTAAAATGCTCTCATCTAATGGAAAGTGGGGGATGTAGCATTTACAGCAAAAGACCCAACCCATGTAGGGAATGGTTTTGCGTTTGGCGCAACCTTTCTGAACTTGATGATAGCTGGCGTCCAGATAAATCGGGTGTTATGATGGAATTTTCGGATGAACAATTCCCAGGTATTTTTGCCAACCGCGTTGGTTTCAGAATTACAATCATTAACAAGGAAAAAGCGGTCCGGAATAATAAACTGGCCAAATTCCTAAAAAAACAAATAACAAATGGGGTTCCTTGTTTGCTTGCATACGGCATCGAACCCGCACAAAATCCGCCGGTCGCATTTTTAAATGTAGCCATGGCAAGAGCCGCTTCTGAGAAAAATCCAGATGTAATTCTTGCAGAGCTCAAAAAAGCGATCAAAGCATGTGAACAACAACCAAAAGATTTTCTAAAAATAGAAAAAGGACGAATAATATATTAATCCACAAGTTTGCCACATTTTGCCTTATACTAATTGCCGCAAATTAGAAAATATGACTTTTTTGCTCATAGGAGGAAAATCAACATGAAATTTATAGACACAATCTCAAAATCAATCGCTTTAATTCTGGCGACATTAATTTTATCATCCTGTGGGGATGATGGAAATAACAACACAGCTGCTTCAAGTGCTGAAAGTGCAGCAGAGAATGCCAGTGAAAGTGCTTCTGACATGGCTAATCAGGCTAGCGATATGGCTAACGATGCAATGGAAGCAGCAGGCGATATGGCCGATGATGCCATGGAAGCTGGTGAAGAAGCAATGGAAGCAGCAGGCGAAATGGCTGAAGATGCAATGGATGCCGCCGAAGAAATGGCAGATGATACAATGGAAGCTGGAGAAGATGCGATGAATTCCGCTACAGAAGCCATGAACGAAATAAATACTACTCCCCCACAATAGAGTATTACTTTCGCCAAACAACAGGGAACAACTCGCTATCCAGCGGATCACCTGGCTTTAGCCCGGGATCATGCATGTCATCGGTTGTTCCCTTTCTTGGATCCCAAACAACATCATCACCTGCCCAGCGTGTAGCGTAACCACGCCTTCGGCTTTGCGCGCTTTTATTGCCGAGTGCGCCGTGAATTGTATTAGCATGATGTATTAGGCAATCTCCCGGCGCCAATTCGTAACAAATGATGTCCTTTACGCTTACAGTTTGATCAATATCCGGCATAGTCGCAAGTCCTGTTTCACCATATTCAACATGACCTTCACCGCTAAAGCTTTGCGGACGATACCTCTTGCCATTGCGGTGAGATCCCTTCACGTATCTTACACCGCCATTTTCTTCGCTAACATGGTCCATAGCAAACCAAATTGAACAAATCTGCTCCCCTTTAATTTTCCAATATGGTCCATCCTGATGCCAAGGAGTCGCTTCAATTGATCCTGGTTCCTTAACCAAAAGATGATCAAAAAACATGTTTATTTTTGAAGCCCCCATTAAGGCTGCAGCAAGAGAAGCTGCTTCACTTTCAAAAACAAATTTTCTAAAAGCTTCATTTCTTATCCAGATAAACTGATCACCAAAAAACCGGGTTGAATTTTCAGCATTGGCATATTCTTCTGCCATAACGCCTGGGTTTCGCATATTTTCATCAGTAGCATTTCTCAAAAAATCCACCCATTTCGGGTCAAACACACCACTGACCTTAACAACACCGTCATTTCTGTAAGTTTCTTTCAAACCATTAGTTAATATCATTATTTTTATTCCATAATAATTCAGAACCCGTATGAACCAATATACCAACGACGAAGACACCGGTAATTATAAACCCGAATTTAAGGTTGCTTGAGACCATCATATATATAAAACAGGCAGAAATTACGAATAGCAATATCGCTATCACTTTAAGCAACACGGGATTTAGTTTAAATTCAGCATTATTGAACGCGTCCTGCATAACATTTGGA
>JAUILB010000333.1 GCA_030432815.1 Alphaproteobacteria bacterium
TACAAACACAGTATTTTCCGGTGTCGCACCAATATTCGCGAGTGTCATCTGAACACCTTTAAGAATTGCATAATCACCACAACCCGGGCACCAGCGTACTTCCTGGTCAGTTTCAAAATCTTTGAAAGTGCGTTTTTTTACATCAACTTGTTCGTTCATTTGCTTTCTCCCGCCACTTCGCGGATACAATCGAGTATCTCTGTAATTTTGAAGGGCTGCCCGGTTACTTTTGTCAATGAATGTGCATCAAGCAAATACTGCGCCCGAAGCAGGTTATTCATTTGCCCCTTATTCATTTCAGCGACGATGACCTTATCGAAGCCCTTAAGCAGATCACCAAGGTTTCTCGGTAGCGGCCAGATATTACCGATATGGACATGCGCAACGTTAATTCCTTCTCCACGCGCACGCTTCACCGCCTGATGTATTGGACCACGGGTCGATCCCCAGCCAACCACGGCAATTTTATCATCCGAACTACCAAGCGAGCATGTTTGTTCAGGAATATCATTGGCAATATTGGCAATTTTTTCCGCGCGTACATCAGTCATTTTCTGATGATTTTCCGGATCATAGGAAATATGACCGCTGTCATATGATTTTTCGATACCACCAATTCGATGCAGAAGCCCCGGGGTACCTGGCTTTGCCCAAACACGTGCCAATGTTTCAGGATCCCGTTTGAACGGATGGAACCCTTCCGGATCCGTGGCATACTTGACTTCAAATTTTTCCATTTTGTTAATATCAGGAAGCTTCCATGGCTCAGATGCATTACCGATATAACCATCGGAAAGCACAATCACCGGTGTCATATATTTTGTCGCAAGTCGCACGGCTTCAATACCCACATCAAAACAATCCTGCGGGTTGGATGTTGCGAGCACTACGACTGGTGAATCACCATTTCGCCCCCATACTGCCTGATAAAGATCCGATTGTTCCGTTTTTGTGGGCATACCGGTTGATGGTCCCGCGCGCTGGATATCAAGGATCACAAGTGGAAGTTCCGTGCTGATTGCAAGGCCGATTGCTTCTGTTTTTAACGCAACACCCGGGCCGGAACTTGATGTAACACCAAGATTGCCAGCAAATGATGCACCAAGTGCACCACAAATTGCAGCTATTTCATCCTCTGCCTGAAACGTCATCACACCAAATTCTTTAAGGCCGGATAGTGTATGGAGAAGTGTCGACGCCGGTGTAATCGGATAGGAGCCCAACATTAATGGTATTTCCCCAAGCTGTGAACCTGCCACAAGCCCCCATGCAAGGGCCTGATTACCGTTAACGGTTCTGTATTCACCGGGTTCTTCTTCGTGTTTACCAACGACATAACGACGCAGATGTGATGATACTTCTGCTGTTTCCCCGTAAGCATGACCGGCATTGACCGCCGCAATATTCGCCGCCGCCACATCCGGAATTTTTTTGAATTTTTCTTCAAGCCAGTCGGTGATTGGTTTTCTTGGGCGTCCGAACATCCAAAGGATCAGCCCCAAAGTCCACATATTTTTCGACCGAACCGCATCCTTGTTTCCAAGGCCGAATTCTTTAACTGATTCCAATGTCATTTTGGTGATGTCTAATTTCTGTACCTGATAGTCACTAAGACTACTATCTTCCAGCGGGTTTGCATCGTAACCGGCCTTATCCAGATTTCTTTTATTAAACGCTCCCTCATCAACAATAATCAGGCCACCTTTGCGCAGACCGGAAAGGCTGACCTTAAGTGCTGCAGGGTTCATTGCCACCAATACATCAGGTTCATCGCCCGCCGTTGAGACTTCTACCGATCCAAAATTTATCTGAAATGCCGATACACCAAAGGTCGTACCAACCGGCGCACGGATTTCAGCAGGAAAATCCGGAAATGTTGAAAGATCACTGCCTTCAAGCGCTGTTACAACAGAAAACTGGGTGCCGGTGAGCTGCATTCCGTCGCCGGAATCTCCAGCAAATCGAACAACAACCGATTCAAGTTCTTCATAGTTGTCGGCGGGAGTTTGCACGTTCATGATCTAGGTCCTTACCTTATGAAACAACCATAAATATTATAGTTATTTATCTTATCTATTCATACTAATTTCTTTCGCATGAATTATTTGGTTTTCATTTAATAGAATTCCCATATGATTTCAACCGGTGAACAAGCTTAGTTCATGTCAATTTGTAATGATAAGTGGTCTAAATGTCACAAACTTCGCAATATAATACTATATCCGGTCATATGTGGCAAATTGCCATTCCGGCGGTGCTTGCGAACCTTTCGACACCACTGCTTGGATTATCGGACAGCTTTATCATGGGTCACCTTCCCCATGAACGATATCTTGCGGCCGTTGCGCTTGGTTCCATGCTGTTTTCAATCCTTTATAACGGGGTCAATTTCCTGCGCATGGGTACAACGGGACTTGCGGCACAAGCGTATGGCCGTGAAGACGAACTGGGGCTTGGCAAACTGCTGATCCGTGGTTGTATCAGCGCAGCCGGGATCGGCATTATATTTATCATTTTACAAACTTTTATTATTTACGGTTTTTTCTATTTTATGCAGGCGGAACAGTCGGTTACCAGCCTTACCGCTGAATATTTCAGTATTCGTATCTGGGGCGCACCATTTGCACTGATGACTTATGTGGCGTCCGGATGGCTTTTGGGGATGGGCCACGCCAAGGAAGTCCTATACATCCATCTTTATATGAATATCAGTAACATCCTGCTTAATTTTCTATTTGTTTATGGATTTGATATGACAGCAGACGGTGTAGCAATGGGCACCGTACTGTCAGAAACCAGCGCTTTTTTTGTGGCCCTTTATTTCGTTGGACGTCACAGCAAAATGGAATTTAAAATCCCGGTATTTGGCGCTGCCGTTTTTGAAAATATCTTAAATCTAGATGCCTATAAAAAACTTTTCAGTTTAAACCGTGATATTTTCATCCGTACCATGTGCCTGACATTGACACTGGCAAGCTTTACCCTGCTTGGTACCCGTTTTGGTACGGAAGTTCTTGCCGCAAATGCGGTTCTTATGAATCTTCAAAATCTGACGGCATATGGTCTTGATGGTTTTGCACAAGCCGCAGAAGTCCTTGTCGGTAAGGAAATTGGCCGGAAATCTCGTGAAAATTTGCGTGCCGCCGTGATCATTTCAAGTAAATGGGCCATCTTCACCGCCCTTGCCTTCACCGGGTTTTATTTTTTCTTAGGAGAAATAGTGATC
>JAUILB010000334.1 GCA_030432815.1 Alphaproteobacteria bacterium
TCTTTCCATTCCGCGGGATGTTCTTGATCAGGCCTATATCGCTTCAACTGAAAAACTGATGAATAAATATCCGGATGACTTGGAAGCGGCCGTGCTTTATGTATCGGCAGCGATGAATGCGCAACCTTGGGATTACTGGTATCTTGATGGTCGTCCAAAAGGAAATACGGAAAAAATACTTCAGGTTCTGGAAAGTGTACTTGAGCGAAACCCGAAACATTCGGCGGCGCTTCATTATCATATTCATTTAACGGAATTTATGAAACCGTGGCTTGCTGAAAAAAGCGCTGATACGCTTGCCCCAACAATGCCAATGTCGGGGCATCTGGTTCATATGCCATCACATATTTATATCCGTGTCGGACGTTATCAGGATGCCTATGATATTAATATCAAGGCCGTAGAAGTTGATGAGCAGTATATTGAGGAAACAAAAAGTCAAAGCATTTATCCGCTTGTCTATTATCCACATAATATTCATTTTCTGTCCTGGTCTTCCATGTTCACCGGACGCAGTCAAAATTCAATTGATGCGGCACTGAAGGTAAAAAATTATATGGAAGAAGGTGTGCGCAAAACATCATGGGGATCCGGCAATGAATATTTCCGGTCGCAACCTATCTTCGTCATGGTACGGTTTGGTAGATGGCAGGAAATTCTTGAAATGCCAAAACCATTTATGAAAGCACGGTTTCTGACCGGAATGTGGCATTATGGACGTTCGCTTGCCTACGCCTACACAGGCGATATGGAAAGCGCGGAAAAAGAATTAGCCCTACTTGGTGAAGAAGCGGTTGCATTTAAAGCAGGACTACCCGGTTATAATACAGAAGGCCTTCGTATCCCGCGGGATACGCTGCTAATCGCAGAAAAATATGTAAAGGGTGAACTAGCCGCAATAAAGGGGGATTATAATCTTGCAGTCGCTCATTTAAGTGATGCTGTGCGCCTTGAAGACAGTGATACTTATTCCGAACCGCCGGCATGGCAGTTCCCTGCGCGTCATGCGTTGGGTGCGGTTTTACTGGAATCGGGGCGAGCCCGTGAAGCGGAAACCGTTTATTGGGATGATCTTAAACATAATCCAAATAACGCTTATTCCTTATATGGCCTTTACCAGAGCTTATCCGCGCAGGGTAAGGATGAACAGGCTGGTGAATTTTTGGCTCTTTATCAGGAAGAATGGAAAGATGCAGATATTCAGCTTACAAGTTCGCGTATAAAATAATAAATTACTTACATTGTAAGGAAAAAACTTACGCCTATCCAATTGAAAGCAAGTTTTCAATTGGGTACACTCATATCAAAACCAGAATAACAAAAATTAAAAACCCATAAATGGAGGGTATAATGCTAAAGAAAATTTTAATCGGGGCCGTCGCAATGGGCCTCATGACGTCAACCGCTGTAAGTCAGGTTTGGGATCCAGCCGCGCTCAATGCTGATCCGAAAACGGCTGATGGGCCACTATCGCCAAAACTTGATGGCCTTGGAAATTATAAATTTGCCGTCACAACAAGTAATCCGGAATCACAGTATTTTTTCGATCAGGGTTTCCGTCTCTGGGTAGCATTTAATCATTCTGAAGCAATGCGATCCTTCAAGGAAGCAATCAGGCTTGATCCGAATAATGCCATGGCATATTGGGGCTGGGCGTTAAGCCTTGGGCGTAACCTGAACCTGCCCATGCTGACCAATTCAATGGAACAGGCCAACTATGCCATCGGCATGGCCAAATCCCTTAAAGGGCAGGTAAGTCAGCGTGAAGCCGATTATATTGATGCCCTTGCTGCGCGCTATAGCGATGACCTTTCCATACCACGTGATGTGCTTGATGAAGCCTATGCCGTGGCAATGGAAAAACTGATGAAAAAATATCCGGACGATCCCGATGCAGCGGTTTTGTTTGCCGGTGCGGCCATGAATACCCAGCCTTGGGATTATTGGAATGCGGATGGCACACCAAAGGGAAGAACCGAACAAATTATTGATGCACTTGAAAATGTTATTGCAAATCACCCGGATCACGCGGCTGCCTTGCATTATCATATCCATATCGCAGAATCCATGCGTCCGGCAATTGCCGAGGAAAGCGCAGATAACCTTGCACCGCTTCTGCCTGGTGCGGGCCATCTGGTGCATATGCCGTCGCATATTTTCATGCGTGTTGGGCGTTATCAGGATGCCTATGATACCAATATTGTCGCCGCGCAGGTTGATGAAGATTATATCATGCAGTGTAATGCACAGGGGCTTTACCCACTTGCTTATTATCCGCATAACCTTCATTTTCTGGCATGGTCATCAATGTATACAGGCCGCAGCGGTGAAAGTATCGCCGCAGCATGGAAAGTTAAGGAACGTGTTGAGGCTGGCTCACGCACCAATACATGGGGCCTTAATGAAACATTCCGTTCCCAGCCTATATTTGTGATGACGCGCTTCGGTATGTGGGAAGACCTTCTCAAGGTCGAAAAACCGTTCATGCGGGCCCAGTTCATGACCGGTATGTGGCATTATGGTCGCAGCCTTGCCCATTTGAACCTGGGTAATATGGAGGAAGCCGAAAAAGAATATGCCGAGCTTGCTGACCTTGTAGATAACGTTCGGGAAGGAATGCCAGGGTACAGCAATTTTGAGGATGTTGGCGGGCTTCTGACCATTGCGAAAAATGTTGTTGCCGGTGAAATTGCTGCCAAGAAGGGTGATTATGATATGGCGCTTTATCATCTTGGTGCCGCTGTGCGTATGGAAGACAGCCTAGCCTATAACGAGCCGCCATCATGGTATTTCCCGACCCGTCATATACTTGGTGCGATCTTACTTGATGCTGGCCGTCCGGTAGAAGCAGAAGTCGTTTATTGGGAAGACCTGAAACATAACCCGGAAAATGCATATTCCCTTTACGGTATGTATCAGGCACTAAGTGCACAGCAGAAAGACGCTATGGCCGCCGAATTCAAAGCGCGGTACGATGCGATCTGGGCAAATGCTGATGTACAGCTTGCAAGTTCCAGGTACTGACCACTTTGAGTGTAACGGGCAGGCAGTTTAAATATTATGATCTGATGATGGCCGCTTTTGTGGTGGTCCTCATCTGTTCAAATATTATTGGCCCAGCAAAGCTTGCCACAATTGATATATTAGGATCACCTTATATTTATGGCGCTGGTGTTTTATTTTTTCCTTTATCCTATGTATTTGGTGATGTC
>JAUILB010000020.1 GCA_030432815.1 Alphaproteobacteria bacterium
GATCGAAGGCACCATCACCGAAGATCAGGCCTACGACCAGATTGTCACACCATTTCACGCATTTATGCTAAGTCAGGTAAGGGAAAAAGACCTGCAGCTTTTTATTGATTTGTCCCGTAGCGAAATACCCACAGAAGCGGCAGATACTCCAATTCAAGTGCTTGTCCCTGCCTTTATCATCAGTGAACTCAGGCGTGCCTTTGAAATCGGTTTTCTAATATTTATCCCCTTTATCATTATCGATATGATTGTCGCATCCATCCTGATGTCCATGGGTATGATGATGTTGCCACCGGTGCTTATTTCATTACCGTTCAAGCTTATTTTCTTTGTCATGGTTGATGGATGGCATTTGATTGTAGGTAGCCTGATACAAAGCTTTGGACCCGGTGCCGCACCGCCGGGGGTTACGTAACACCCCCCTCATCCCAAACCGGATAATAAACGGACTTTAACCCATCCTTAAAACATTGAAGGGTATAATTTTGACTGCTTTTTCCACGGAAACGGCAAATTACAAGCTATTGATGAATAAGCTCTATCGGGAGGGACTTTAAATGGTTAGTAAAAAAGTTCTGCAATTTAATATCGGATTCATACTAATCCTGTGCCTGTTTAATGTTGCAAGTTATGTGATGTACAGGGAATTTGGCAATGACAATTTAATGGGCTTTAGCCGGCTTGTGGATTTTGATATCGAAGGTAATCTGCCAAGTTGGTTTTCTTCAATAAATTTGTTTATTGCATCAATCCTCCTGTTTGTGATTTCAAGATCGGATGATGCGAAACAGAAAAATCAGGGAAAATACTGGTTCGTGCTTTCAATGATATTTTTATTTATGTCTTTCGATGAAAGCGCAATGTTTCATGAAATGATCGGTCAAATTCTATTAAAAATTACCGGGCCGCTTGCATCCTTTACCTGGCTTGGCACGGTTCCCTATATGGTTGCGATCCCTTTTTTGCTTTTGTTTTTATATAAATTTTTATTCTCCCTCACACCATATTTCAGAAACATGTTTATGATTTGCGGGTTTATTTTCTGTCTCGGTGCTTTGGGGTTCGAATATCTGGGATTTTTAAATTTTCATGTGGGCGCTAATAGCGAAATTGATGGGGATAGCTATACTTACATCTTCTTAAATACGATCGAAGAAAGCTTTGAAATGTTCGGTGTCGCGATATTCATATTCTCACTACTGCGTTTTCTGGAAAACTATAACATCCCGCTGGAAATTAAACTTAAAAATACTTAATTCGCGTTTACCGCAAATTCGCTGCGGTAGCTGTCCATGAAGGTTTCAAGCTGGTCAACGCTTGCGATGGTCTGGGTAAGTTCACGGATATCATCGCCGGATTTTATTTCCTTGGCGGTAATCAGTTCAAAGGCATCGGCAAAAAGCCCGTCTTCCATATGAACACCATACTGCGCACGAAGGTTTTCAAGCCCGGTTTCATCTTCGTCCAGCGCAAGCGCAACAGCAATCCGCAGCACGGACTGTCTTTCGCCGTCCGTCAGTTCCGCGCTATCGGTCCATCGCCGGTCAAGGCGCCGATAACCATGATCAACCACCGCTTGCCAGTTTTCCGTTTTCCAGAAAATATCAGAACGTAAATTTTCCGCCTCTTCGCCGCTGATCCCTTCAAGCATCACTTCCGCTTCTTCAAACTGCCCAAGCTGCACAAGCGCGCGAATTTCGATCATGCGCCGTTCGAATTCAATGTCTTCGGGTACCTGTGACTGGCGGGTTGCGCGAAGTATCTGAACCGCTTTATCCGGTTCCTTGTTCATGACATAAATACGGGCAAGGTCGCTTGCAATATCCGCTCTTGCAACCCCCTGAAGGCGGTTTTCAACCTGAAATTCCAGAAGATCGGCTGCATCATTAAGCAAATCAACCGAAACCATCCGTCTGGCCAGATTTCGTGTCATGGTATCGCCGGCGGCACCAAGCGGTGTTAATTCACGGAATTCAAGAAACAGCGCCATTGCCTTCAGCGGTGACATATTGTCTGCACCACCATTTAGGAAAAGATCATTATAAATTTCCGACATTTCCCGTGTCAGGCCACTGGTTTTGGGCGAACTCGGGAAATAAGTGGCCGCCTGCCGCAATGTTGAAAGCCCTTCACGGTAATCATGCTCTTCCACATAAAGCTGGCCGAGCTGCTTAAGCAGATCAAGTTCAAAATCATCACCGCGCCATGCAAATCGTAATTTTTCGAGCTGATCAATGGCTTCAGACGCGTCGATTTCTTCAAGCCGGTGTTGCTGATTAATGCGGGCGACCTTGGCCAGTGCGGCCGGGTATCTTACACCGGCGGCAATTACTTTATCATATTCTTCTGCGGCCAATGCTTCATCGCCATACTGTTCGGCCATCCGACCACGCCAATAATCAAGTTCAGAAAGCTGTCTTGCATCCAATGCCAGATTGGACATACCATTAATCCGGTTGTTCATATTTTCAATATCGCCAAGTGCACTTCCCGCACGAAGCGAAGAAAACAAAAATGCTGCCCTTTCGTCAACGGGTTGCAGCGCAAGCACATCAACACCAAGATTAAAATCATCCATTGCTTTCTGATATTCGCCGATCGCTTCATAGGCAAGAGAGCGCCATAAAATTGCATCAAGCTCAGCGACCAATGAACTATGGTTTAGAAGCCCAATCGCCTCTTCAAATCGTCTTAGTTTTATATTGGCAACAGCAAGTGTCGCCCTGTAAGACGGGTTTTCGATAAAGCCGGGTTCACTTTCCCCCATTACCTGCAAAATTCCATATGCCTCAGCGGCATTGTTATTGGCAAGATTAAATGTGGCCAGATTCCAGCGTGCTTCGTTTCTGTCTTCCTGCGTTGATGTTGAAAGGCGGTAAAGCAGTTCATGCCTGTTTTCTCTATACCCTTCATCAGGTAACGGGCCGGTTTTCCAGCTTTCAAAATCAAGCAACATACGTATTTCATCGGTGGGTTCCCCATCCGCTGCGGCCGGTAATGGTTCACTTAACAGGGGTACACTGCTTCTTGATACAGCAAGCCCACCCTGCCCGGAAATAGAAACGCCCGTTTCGTGTCTGGTGACAAAAATATCATCGGCAATTAACTGAACCGCTATACCCTGCGCTGATTTTAAAATATTAAATTCAGTATAGTTATTCTGTTCCATCACACCCTGCGATGAAAGACTGGCTGGAACGATTGATATACTGTCTCCAATATACGGGTCTTCAATGTTAATGACATTACCCAAATTATTCGCCATCAAAAAAATATTTTCACCAACATTACTGATTGTTTGATGGCCAACTTCAATCGGCAACTGCGGCACGGACGCATTTGAGCGCAATGAAACCTGCCAGCCATTTGACATTTTTTCCATACGGGCATTTTGGTCAGCAGCAATAGCATAATGAAGTATAGTCGGGCTTTGATCCACCAATTGTTCCGCCGATTTAACACGTCCGCCAAGCACGTTATTCAGGGGTGTTTGATCCACCACCGTATATTGGTCAAAGACCACCCACAAATGGCCACCGCGGATAAAAGCAGCGGCTTTGACGTCCTGATCCCATTGATAATCAATTATGAAAGCATCGTTTGCTTCACGACCATTTACAGACAGGTTTGATGCAATTTGAACACCTGCTACCGGCCTGCTTGCAAGTACCGGGGTCGGCGCGACAGCAGCAGGCCTGGTTTCCTGCGGCTGATCATCATTTTCGCCCTGCGTGTCTCCGACAACTGAATCTGCGTCACCTTGCGCGGCATTTGCCTGACGGGCGGGCATTCGTGCACCGGGAACATACACATCAATGACCACTTTTGTGCCGGATCTGAAATGGCGAAGCTGCCCCCCCTGTGCTACATCAAAAGTAACGGTAAGAAGTCCACCGTCATGGCTGTAATCCGGGTTGGAAACATAATTTGGTGAAGCATTTAAAACAGCACTGAAGTCCGGTATGGCATCGGCAAGGAAATTTATTTCAAGCATGTCCCCGGACAGGTTTGCCGAATAATTAACATTTCTGTTCCAGTCAAATACGACGCGGCTATAGCTTGGATGATCCCCCGACCGAACCGTGAGTGCTTCCTGGGGATAAGCAACCGACCACCCTACCGCACATAATACGAGTATGGTTTTTAAAAATTGATATATGAACTGCCTTATTCTCATCTACTCGTCTTTTTTATTTTCAAGCACGATAACATCAACCCGGCGGGCAAGGTGATAACGTTCATCAAGTGGAATGCTTTCATCAAGCTCATTAAACCGGGATGAGCCATTACCATATGCCTCTATATTACCTCTGTATCCACCTGATCTTATCAGTTTTGCGATGGAAAGTGCACGAACCAATGAAAGTTCCCAATTCGTCGGATAAAATCTGCCGCTTATTGGCGCAAGGTCGGAATGACCAACCACAATGACTTCATTATCGATTGATCTCAGAGCTTCTCCTAATTCAAGCATAGCACCGCGGGCATCCGGTGCCAGTTCTGCCTGACCAAGTTCAAATATCAAATCAGAAGGCAGTGAAATTGCGAGCCGGTCATCCAGCACAGTAACCGTACTTCGTGTCAGGATTGGATCATGGGACAGTTTTTCCTCAAAAACATTCTTCAGGTAATCAAGATTAAGTGCCTGTTCCTCAAAAACGAGTGCTTCATCAATTTTATTCCAGTCAATTTCCTGTATCATGGCACGTTCCGGGTTAAGTTTTTCACTTAATGACGTCACTAGTGCCTGCCATTCCTGGACCTGTACGGAACTCATGGAAAACATGAGCACAAAAAATGTTAGAAGCAGCGCAAGAAGGTCAGCAAATATCACCATCCAGCTATTGGGATCACTTTTACTTTCTTCAATGCCGTTTTCTTTAGCCATTAAAAATCCCCCAGAGGCATAGGAACGGTCGCTTCTCCAAGACCCCGGCGATCCGCATCACGAAGATCCTGCCGTGATGTCACAGCGTCCCTGATCGAAAATGATATTTCTAGTTTATCAACTTCACCCGGCGCAACACCGATGGAAAGCTGGTCTTCACGAACCCCCATTTGTGTCATCCGGCTTACAAGCGCACCTGATCTTAAGATTGAAATATCAGTCCAATAATTTGGCCCGGTCGGGAACTGATCACCAGTATAAATAATATATTCTACCTCACGCTTGGTACCAAAACCTTCATCATTGAGAAAATTGGCAAGCTGCGTCAAAAACGCTTGCTGATTATTTTTAAATTCACTGCTCTCATCCTGATAAAGGGTTGACTGATCAAACTCCACACGGATTACGTTACCGCCCTGTGTTGGGAATCTGCCTTCGAACCCCACAAGCGATGCAAAAACCCCTCTAAGCTGTTCATAAAATTCATCATTAGGAAGAATATTTGTATCATCACCCGTCACATCGACGAAATCCGCATCTGGTGCAAAAGGATTATCAAATGCCCTGGTCACACTGTCAGTTGCCGATTTGACCTTGGTCTGGCTTTGGTTGGAAATAGAATTAAGCACCATAAAAAATGCCAGAATAATAAGATAAAGTGAAACAAACAGACTTGTGGTATCCCCTCCCGGCTTCTTATCACCGGAATTTGTATCCAAAAGTTCATTTTGTGTGTTTTGTGTCATTATCTAAAAAATTAACCATATTTATGACTGAATACAATTTATATAAATGATTCCAATAATACAATCACTTGTCAGCCCTAAAAGTCGTCAAAAAGTGCATCAATGGCAGCTTGATCCTGTGCTTCTTCTTCGAGTTGGGGACCGTTCAAAAATTCTTCATTCGACATCGCATCATAATCTTTTTCACGATCATCATCTTCGATCTTTTCATCAACATCATCGTCACCAATAGCATCTGCAAGTGCAGAAAGTCTGTCTTCAAGATGTGAAAGAGTGCGAACAACCTTGGTCACACGTTGACCTGTAATATCCTGAAAACAGGATGCTTCAAAAAGGTTCGTTGAAATCTCCACCAGTCGGTTATTCGTTTCATCATCACATTTTTCAGCAAGAGTACCCAGTTCATCTGCAGCATCCATTATCTTTTCAGCCGCTGCTTCCGTACCGCTAACTATTGCATCCAGTTCATTTGATGCTTCCGGAATTCTGTTGGTACCATACTCTTTCGGCCTTAATGCGGCAATCTCCGTTTTTGCCTGATCAATATAAGAAAGAAGTTCCTTAAGCTCATCCTTTAAATGCAAGCTGTCAACAGTAACATCCCCCCTGATGCTCCCCATTACTTCAGAAACAACTTGAGTGACTTCGTCTATCGAAATTTTATTATCAAAATTTTCTTTTACATTCTCGATACGATCATTCACGGTCGCCGTATTATTTTGCATTCTGACACTCCAGGTACGTAAATGCCCCTATAAGGGGCTAACTGGTTAGAAAGATACAGAAAATATATTAAGAAGCAGTTAAATAAACCGCTTAGTACGGGGATTTAAAAGCGTTCGAGAAAGTCCTATTTTATAACTAACCCTCTATTTCCGGAAGCTTTTTACGTGTCGCTAATTCAACCGTTATCTGATTAGCTGATGATGTATTCATTTTAGAAAGAATTTCGGCTGCTTTTCGGGGTGTCATTTTTTCAATTATGGCAATAAGAATATCCATGTCCAAAGAATTGAAAATCCCTGCTGCGTCTGCCGGTTTCATCGCTGAATAAGTTTGCACAAGACTTTCAATCTGAAGTCTTTCTTCTTCGTCATGGGTTTCAACAAGTGCGCGGATCTGTTCCTCAATATTTTTTAAAGTTTCAATTTTTTTATCAATATTGAGTTCTGTTGCATTTAACAGTTTTTCACGCACATCCATTTCGCGCTCTCTTTGTTCAAGCTCTTCACGTCGTTCGGCAAGTCTTTGTAATAATTGAATTTCTTCACCAGTATAAGGCACACCTGTAAGGTCCTGTTCTACAGGAGTGTTGATATCTTCTGCTGCTTGATCAGCATTTTCCTGCCCCGCTGCGCTCGAAATCGCATTTAACTGCGCTGCAATATTGCCGTTTGTTTGGTCATTGCCAAGTCCGTTGGCAAAGTCATAAGACTTAATTCCAAAAATCACGACAATGGCAAATATCAATATGGGAAAAGTGTGCTTTTTTACACTCATCGAATATTCCTTATACTCTCGCGAAGGCCTTCTGCATCTTCAGCGCTATTCTCTTTATCCAGATCAGAAAGCGAAATTTTTTCGCCATCACTGTTTTTTTCCATCCCCACGACTTTTTTAGGTTTTTCCTTAACCGGACGGGGGCCACCTGTTAATCCCTGCTCTATCCGGTCAGCCAGATTTGATCCTGTTTTATTGATCATATCCAGTTCATCAGCCATTTCTGATGCTTTTTTAAGAGTTTCTGACAGTTTTTTTTCTTCTTTAAAAACCACATTTTTAAATTCCGCAATTGCATTTTGAGCATGTGTAGTAGATGAATTAAGCTGATGAATAATATCTGCAAGCTCTTGTTTTATATTATTAAAAGCCTTCAACCGCCTGTTTAGGACGATACAATAAACAATCATCACCGCCAACATAACCAGAACGATTAAATTTAAAATTATTTCTGGAGTAAAGCTCATGATAACCTTTCATCAATACTCATCATTCTTTCAACGCGCACAGCTTTATATCTGCCTACTGTACCTGTTTTTCCTTTTAACATCGATACACCTGAGCATCTTATATCAACATCGGCATCTTGACCAACATTTAACATAAGTGTTTGGCCAACTTCAAATTCCATCACCTCGCCCAATGTCATTTTCTGCTCATCCAATACAGCATCCAATTCCACTTCCGTCATTAGGATTTCATTCGCAAGATGAGATTCCCAAATACTGTCACGACCAAATTTTTCACCCATATAGCGCTGAAGCAACAGTTCCCTGATCGGCTCAATAGTAGCATAGGGTAATACAAGTTCCATTTTTCCGCCCCTATCAGCCATATCAGCACGCATTTTGATTAGCAGTGCGGCGTTACTGGACTGCGCAATTGTCGCAAATCGCGGATTGGTTTCCATTCTGTCTAGTTCAAATTTCACTGGGCTGAGTGGTTCAAATGCACCGCAAAGATCATTCAGCATTACTGAAAGCATTTCACCGACAAGTGTGTGTTCAATTGTTGTATAGGGACGACCTTCAATGCGCATGGGCGCATTTCCGCGTCGTCCACCTAGGAGCGCATCCACGACGGAATAGATCATATTACTATCGATGGTTATAAGTCCATGATTCTCCCATTCCTTGGCTTCAAATACAGCCAACATAGCCGGAAGCGGGATCGAGTTCAGATAATCGCCAAAACGGATTGAGGTCATGCTGTCTATTGAGACTTCAAAATTATCAGACGTAAAATTACGTAAACTCGTGGACATCATTCTAACATAACGGTCAAAAATAATGTCAAGCATGGGGAGACGTTCATAAGCAACCAATCCACTGTTGATTAAAGCCTGAACACCAGTCGTGGTGCCCTCACCCCCATCATCACCATCAAAACCTAAAAGACTGTCAATTTCCCCCTGATCAAGGACACGGTCAATACCCATGGCCGCAGCCATATCATTGCCATCGCCCTCATCATCATCTGCTTCTGCCATTGCGGCCCATTCGGCAGCAACTGCATCATCATCAATTTCTTCGTCTTCGTCTGACATTAAATAATTATCCGTTGATCAGCATCTCTTTGAATAATACATCATTTACACGTGTTGGATAGATAGTTTCGTTAACACGGATCAGCAATTCTTCCTTAAGACGAAACATACCGGCAGAACCATTTATGTCTTCAAGTCTTAATTCGCGCAAGTAAACCTGGAAGTTATCTATAATACGCGGCAAATTAAGCTGCAAATTTTCAATGGAGCTTTGCTGATCGACTTCAAGTGTTACTGTCAATTTTAGATAGGAAGCCTGACCTCCGGCGGATGTCAGGTTAACAAGCATCGGCTCTATATCATAAAAAAGCAGTTCTGTAGGCTCACCTGAATGCTCCTCGGCAACCATTGGTTCACCATTTTCATCAAGCATCACATCTGATGAATCGCCGCCCATAAACATATAAGCACCAACACCCCCTGCCAGCAGTAGCAAAATGGGTACGGCAATCATGATTATTTTTTTGCCGCTTAATTTTTTCTGCTTTAAGCCTTCCTCAAGCTCGGCATCGTCTTCTATATCGTCTTGGTTCGTTTCGTTGCTCATTGATCAATTAAATCCCGGTGGTTAATATCACTCTTTTCGAACCATCATGATATTCCTGTAAAGTTAAGATTTCGTTAGTAATTTGCTTACACATATGGTTAATTTTTATACTTAACAAAAAGAAAACACAACAGGAATAAGTAAATAGAATAACTACTTCTTTTATCTTTTCAGTAGTCATGGCATCTGATCCAGACTAGGCAAAAAGGAAAAAGATGCAGGGTAATTTGTTCCAATTTGTGAACGTACACACAAAACAAAACCATCTAACATTTTGTTTCTATTGCTATATTTAATTTTGGCATGATTTATGCATCTCTTTGGGCAGGAACAATCGAAATGGACAGAAGGACCGTTAGATGGACACAAAAATTTTAGTAAGCCTATCGCATCAGGTGGCAATGCGCCGCCAGATGGATATTATTGCCAACAACATCGCCAACATGAATACAACCGCCTACAAGCGGGAAAGTATTATGTTCAATGAATATCTTAGTGATATTGGCGGCTCACTTCCCGATGATTTCAAGGAAGTTTCATTCGTTCAGGAAATGGGCGTTGCCCGCCAAATGACGAATGGCGAATTATTAACGACAGGGAACGTACTTGATATTGCCCTTGAAGGTGAAGGTATGTTCAAAGTGCGAAAGACCAATGGTGATATAGCCTATACCAGAAATGGGCATTTCGCGTTATCAAATGATAACACATTAATCACGACAGACGGTCATGAGATTCTTGATGATGGGGATGCTCCGATTGAATTTCCCCCAAATTCTGACGGTTTTAAAATTGCAGAAGACGGAACCGTTTCTGCCGAGGAAATCGGGGAAATCGGCAAGGTAGCCGTTCTACGATTTGAAAATTATGGTGCTATGCGGAAGATTGGTGACAACCTTTATTCCGCAGAAGAAGTACCGACACCGTCTGAAAATTTCCGAGTGTCACAGGGCATGCTTGAAACATCAAATGTTTCAGCTGTGCTCGAAATAACGAACATGATCCACCTAAGTCGTGCCTATGCACAAACGTCCAACTTAATAGATCAGGTTCAGCGAACACAGTCACAAGCCATTAATAATATTACGAAATTCGCGTAATTTTGTCGTAAATACGACATAAGAAAAGGAGTAGCAAATGAAAGCTCTTAGTATCGCAGCAACCGGAATGCTCGCACAGCAATTAAATGTTGAGGTCATTTCCAATAACATCGCAAATATGAATACCACTGCCTATAAAAGACAACGGGCAGAATTTCAGGATTTGCTTTATCAGAATATTGAACGTGCCGGTGCAGCTTCATCTGATGCCGGAACAATAGTCCCCACCGGTATTCAGATTGGTGTTGGTGTAAGAACAGCAGGCGTTTACCGGGTCACATCACAAGGCGAATTAGTGAATTCAGATACGCCGCTTGATATGGCCATTAACGGAAAAGGTTATTTCCGGGTACAACTTCCAAGCGGGGAAGACAGCTATACCCGGGCCGGTTCATTCCAACTTAGCCCACAAGGTGAAATTGTCACATCCGAAGGGTACACGGTAAGCCCTGGTATAACTATCCCGCAGGAAGCCATTGATATTTCAATTAATGCCAACGGTGAGGTCCTTGTTAATATTGAGGGCCAGCTTGAACCACAAAATGTTGGTCAGTTTGAAGTTGTTACCTTCCCCAATAATGCAGGTCTTCAGGCAATGGGGGATAATCTGCTGCTTGAAACACCCGCTTCGGGGGTTGCAACAATCGGTGCGCCTAATACCCCCGGATTTGGCGCGATAGTTCAAGGTTATCTTGAACGTTCAAATGTTAACTCGGTCGCTGAAATTACGCAGCTAATAGCGGCACAGCGCGCTTATGAAATGAATTCCAAAGTAATCAGTACTGCCGACGAAATGCTGAGTGTCACATCAAACTTAAGGTAAGATCATGACCCGTTTAATCTTTAAAAACCTAATCGCTCTTATCATCCTCATTGGAACTTGTTTTTTTGCTCATGCTCAGGAAATATTACCTGAACTAAAGCCACAGGCAGTTGTAGATGATACTGTCGTAACTCTTGGTGACATTTTTGCTGATCTTGATAAAAAGCAGGATCTTGTTATAGCCAACGCTCCCGATCCCGGTACAAAAATACAGATTTCCGCACGTCATATTCTTAAAGTAACACGCGCCCATAATGTGCGCTGGCGCAACAGTGCGGGTGTAATGAATGTCATTGTAACGAGAATGAGTGAAGTAGTCAGTTATGCTGACCTTAAGCCACAACTAATTGCTGAACTTAAAAATCTTTATCAGTCAGACCAGAACATGGATATCCGCTTTTATAACCGGGGCGGAAAAATAGACCTCCCAACAGGGTTTGATGCACAGGATTTAACCGTGAAAAACATTTCCCTTGACCGAAATAGCGATAAGTTCTCTGCATTGATCGGTGCGCCAACCGGTCAGGGAACCGAAACTCTCCATACAATAAATGGCAGAACAGTACGTACGACTAGTATACCTACATTAGCCAGGACTATTCGCAGTGGTGATATTATTCAGCCATCTGACATTTCCTGGATATCTATCCCGGAAGGCCAGGTAGGTCGGAATATGATCCGTAACTCAGACAAATTAATTGGTATGACTCCCAGATCACAAATTAAACAGGGATCGCCCATTCGTCTTAGTGAAGTAAACCGTCCCGTTTTGGTAGAGCGTGGTTCCCTGGTGAAAATCAATTTTAATACAGATAAAATCAGTCTTTCCACCTTAGGAAAAGCTATGGAAAAAGGTGGCATGGGTGATGTTATCCAGGTCAAAAACAATACATCTCAGAAAATAGTTTCGGCAATAGTACTTGGCCCTAATCTAGTTCAGGTTCACGCTGATGTCAGCAGCTTGGTACTGCTTAACCCTTAATTCATAAAAAGGAACAGTTATGAAAAAAGCAATCTTCAAATTTAGCCTCCTGACTATCACGTCTATCGGGTTATCCGGATGTGGAACAATTGGAAGGATCGGTGATATTGGTAGTGCACCTGACTTGGCGCCGATTGAAAATGAACGCGTTGTCCCACAACTGGCGCAAACAAGCCCTATCGGCGTCAATACAATGCCCGCCGTTATGAATGAACACCACCAAAGTAACAGTCTCTGGAAGGCCGGTTCACGTTATTTCTTTAAAGATGCGCGCGCATCAAAAGTGGGTGATATATTGACGGTCAATATCACCATTGATGATCAGGCGACGATTGATAATGCGACGACCAGAACCCGCAGCAACGCTGAGGATGCCAATCTCAATAAAATGCTCGGTCTGGAAACGCTTATCCCTGATAGTCTAACACCAGGGGATCTTGTAAATACGACAACGTCAACTTCAAATTCCGGATCTGGAAAAGTAGACAGAAGTGAAAGTATCAGCTTCATCGTTGCCGCAGTTGTCACGCAAACCCTGCCCAATGGAAATATGGTCATTCAGGGCAAGCAGGAAGTAAGAGTTAATTTTGAAGTAAGGGAAATGACCATCATGGGCGTAATCCGTCCTGAAGATATTAGTTCAACAAATACGATTGAACATACACAGATTGCAGAAGCCAGAATTTCTTATGGTGGACGCGGACAGATAACAGACTTCCAGCAGCCACGTTATGGAAGCCAGCTTTTTGATATTCTGTTCCCCTTCTAATACTTAGGTTTTTAATTGTGTCCGGTTTGAGATACCAATATCGATAACCATTGTTCCTGCACAATAAAAAGGGCTGTAACAAAAAGTTACAGCCCTTTTACATTTTTAAAAAATTAAAAACTATCTACGCATCTCTATGTACTTTTTCGTAGCTTTCATGCTTTTCCTGGGATTCAATGGTCATTGTGGCTATTGGACGAGCCTGAAGCCTTTTAAGGCTAATCTGTTCACCACTAACCTCGCAATACCCATACTCTTTATCCTCAATGCGCTTAATCGCTGCATCAATTTTCGTAATCAGTTTTCTTTGGCGGTCTCGCGTCCGAAGTTCAACCGACCAATCTGTTTCCGCTGAAGCCCGATCAGCAATATCTGGCTCCTTTAGGCTATCTTCTTGTAGGTGTGAGAGGGTTTCCCTAGAATCGTTTAAAATTGTTTCTTTCCATTCGATTAGCTTTCGGCGGAAATATTCCAACTGTCGATCATTCATAAACTCTTCATTTTCAGAAGGTTCATACCCATCCGGTAATTCCACAGACATACTTACCTCAACTTCAGTTAGTTCCAAAAGTGGTGACAAACTACTTAAGTCGACCTAAAAATACAAGTGATTTTATTAAAGAGTTAAGTGAAGCTTTTATTACTTTGATTTTCGCAGAAATTAGCCAATCATTTCCAGTTTGGCGAGTTCTACTTTCGCCCTGAGTTCAATATCATTTATGATCTGAACGAGATCTGGATCCATGTTTTTTTCTCTTTGTGCTTCAAGGGCTTTTACTATATTCAACAAGCGCTTCTTGGGAATTTGACCAAGTAACAACCCATGCCGAATGACTTCAAGATGTTCAATTAGCCCTTTCGCTCTTTGAATACCTTTCGAGCGGCCGTCCGTAGACGTTTGCATTTCCTGTATTGAAAGCAAGCTGTTTACCGACGTAATTGGTGCAGTACCACTCATGGCACCGGAAGATTGAACTTCTTCAGACCCAAGCGCTTTTTCAAATGCTGCCTTATCAACAGATTTTTTGCTTTTTGCGCGCTCTACCCTGCCAGGTGCAACGCGGTCTGGACCTTTAATTTTCATAGAAAGCTCATTAAATTAATAAAATTCATTATGACTTATACCTAAGCACACTCACAAAGTTTATGAAAGAAATTTATAGACTGCCAATAATTTAAAGCCAATAAGTTAATAATTCTTACCCGGCAATGGATTCCGGTAGGGCGGCATTTTGTACCCTTTATCCTTAAGTATATTTATCCATTTACAAGATATATAAAATTTTTAGCTATATTTCAATAGGTTAGATAGAAATTAAAATATGGTGAATTGGCACGCTTTTCGCATAAGCATAGGTAACAAATTATTATATGTGGAAAAGAAATGTTATCACTTGTTAAAAAAAATAGCAGAATGCATGAAATATGTCGCCCATTTCATTGGAAGCTTAGCATATTTCTGATTATTTTAACCTCCATTGTTTTTCCTTGTATGGACGCATTAGCGGATTCCCGGATTAAGGATCTTGTGTCTGTTGAAGGTGTCCGTGAAAACCAGCTGGTTGGTTATGGCCTTGTTGTTGGCTTAAATGGTACTGGAGATACACTACGAAATTCTCCTTTTACCCAACAAAGCATAATAGCAATGCTGGAACGTATGGGCGTCAATACCCGTGATACCGTTATGAAATCAGTTAATACAGCTGCGGTTATGGTAACGGCTAATCTGGGTGGTTTTTCCCGGGTTGGCTCAAGAGTTGATGTAAGTATAAGTTCAATCGGTGATGCACAAGACCTTCGTGGTGGCACGTTGATTGTAACGCCTTTGCTTGGTGCGGACGGTGAAGTTTATGCTGTTGCGCAGGGTTCAGTGCAAATTTCAGGCTTTACCGCTGGTGGTGCTGCTGAAACAATCACTCAGGGTGTGCCGACCGCCGGACGTATTCCCAATGGAGCGGTCATTGAACGAGAGCTAAATTATTCATTGAATGATAATAGTAATTTAAATCTTTCACTAAGAAGCCCTGACTTCACCACTGCGCGGCGCATATCATCGACAATAAATGAATTTATGGGTGGTTCAGTTGCACAACCGCTTGATCCGGCAACGATTGAAGTATCATTGCCACAAACATATGCCGGCAACATGTTTTCGTTCATTACAGATATTGAACAATTAAATGTCAATCCCGATAACCGCGCAAAAGTTGTCGTCGATGAAAGATCTGGCATCATCGTTATAGGAAAAGAAGTAAAAGTAAGTGAAGTTGCGATTGCTCAGGGTAACCTGACAATCAGGGTAACAGAAACACCACAGGTATCCCAACCTGAGCCATTTGCACAGGGTGATACCGCCCTTGTCCCCAGAACCGACGTAGATGTAGATGTAGAAGAAGAAGCAGGCAAGAAATTCGCTATCCTGGAAGAAGGTGTTAATTTACAGGATCTTGTCGACGGGCTAAATGCACTGGGAATTAATCCACGGGATATGATCGCTATTCTCCAGGCACTTAAAGTATCTGGCGCGTTACATGCTGATATAGAGGTAATGTAAGATGGATAATGGTTTATCACAATTGCAAGCTGGGTTTATTGGCAAAAGCAAAAATCAGATCACGCCAGAGCCCATAGGCGAACCAAAAACCGCAAAAGAGCTGAGTGCAAAGCGTGCAGCTGATGAATTTGAAGCAATATTTATATCTCAGATGCTTAAAAGTATGTCAGTTGGCTTAAAGACTGATGGTATGTTTGGTGGGGGCCAAAGTGAACAAATTTATAAAGACCTGATGAATGAAGAACTTGGCAAAGTTATGACCAGTAAAGGCGGAATTGGAATGTCTGATGAAATTTACCGTGAAATTTTGAAAAATCAGGAGGTAAACAGTTAATGCAAAATCATGAAACACCCATAACCGCCCTAATAGCGGTTACCAAAAATCTTACAGCTATTTTAAACGATGAAATAGACTGCCTGAATAATAAAAGACCTTCTGAACTTAGCCATTACCAAAAGGAAAAAAAAGTCCTTATGGCCTCTTACAACAAAGAGCTGAACGATATAAAATTAAACGGTGGTTTAGCAGCCGCAGGAAACGCTGATATCATCAGACAATTAAAACGTGAAAGTCGAGAATTTCAAAAAACACTAGAAAAACATCATCGAATTATTAAAGCGAGAAAGACTCTTTCAGAGCGAATGATTCAGGATATCAGTGCAGAAATAATAAGACAAAAAGGTTCTGCAAATAAATACGGTAACGATGCTAAAATAGCCCAAAAATCTTTGATGTCTGATACTGCATCAATGGCTATCAACAAAACAATTTAAATTCCACCTCCCAAACGTTCTTTAAGCCCTTGATTTTTTTTGCAAATTCAAGGGCTTTCTTTTGCAACTTATGAGTCAAAAATTATTTCACCCTGCAATCATTTCCTAGAACATCGGAATCTTTTTCCCAACCCACGAAATGATAATATATTCAACTATTTTTTTCTTTTAGTTACAACAACTTAATAAAAATAAAAGTTTGGCACGCTAATTGCAAAATAGAAAGTTGGATACCACAAATGGGTATCTATTTTGTCAGAATGAAAACCATAAAGGAGAGCAAAAATGGGCTTTTCAGTTAACACAAATGCCAGTGCACTTAGCGCACTGCAAAACCTGAACAAAACCACAAAGGATTTGGATCGGGTACAAACAAACATTAATACAGGTTTACGAATTTCCAGTGCCAAGGATAACGCTGCTGTTTATTCCATTGCGCAACAACTTAGGGCCGATCTACGTGGCTATAACGCTGTAAAGCAGAGCCTTGATCGTTCCATAAGTACGGTAGATATCGCACTAGCCGCAGCAGAAAGCATATCCGATCTGTTGATTGAAATGAAAGAAAAAGCAGTTGCCGCAGCTGACGCTGGTCTGGATACAGACAGCCGTGTTGCTCTGGCCCAGGATTTTGACGCACTTCGCACGCAAATCACTATTATCACCCAAAATGCTGAATTCAACGGTACCAATCTCATCGATTCAGGTACTGATGAAATTGTCGCTATTACAAGTCCGGACGCTCTTCAGAAGATCACAATTGTGCATGAAGATTTAACCCTGGGTGGCGGAAATATTGTCATTACAGCAGCGCAAAGCGTCAGCACACTTACAGCTGCCGCTGCAGCTGTATCTGATGTTACAACATCTCTGTCCGCAGTAAATGCCGTGCTTACCCGTCTTGGGGCTGGTGGTAAATCTTTAGAGGCGCAGCGGGTCTTTGCGACCAAAATATCCGATACCATTGAAGTGGGTATTGGTAATCTTGTTGATGCCGATCTGGCCCGTGAAAGTGCACGATTGCAGGCGTTACAGGTAAAACAGCAGCTTGGTGTACAGGCGCTATCAATTGCCAACTCGGCACCACAATCAATTCTGAATCTCTTTGGTGGTTAATAACAATCATATAAGGGCATTCTGACGAAAGACAGAAGGCTGACAATAAGTCAGCCTTCTGAT
>JAUILB010000335.1 GCA_030432815.1 Alphaproteobacteria bacterium
CATAATGACATTGGTTTTTGTGGCTTCGATAGTGCCGCCGGTTTTCATAACCCGCATTACGCTGTGCCATCCGGCAAACATTTCAAAGCTGAAATCTTTCCATGATGGAATCTTTTCATGACGCACATTGTCCCAAATGTCGTAAAACTCTTTCAATTTACCGATAGGTGAACGCGGCACCTGACCAATAGGATAGAAATAGCAGACAAGTTCTCGTCCAACCAAATTGAATGTAATTATTTTTGAAGCATCCGAAAAGTCACCTTCGGCGTTGCGTATCACACCTGGCATATTACCCCCAATAGTACATATTTAAATAGTTACTTTTTAACTAAGTATCTGTAGTTATTATATTAGAATATCCTTAATAAATCAAGTGATTTAATAATAATTATAAGGTTTTAAGGCTTTTATTATAGCCTTTAAAGAAAAATAATCCCATCGCTTATCAATACACAATGGCCCGAAATTATCGGCTGGCATGGAATTTGGGGGATGGTAACGGTAATATTGCTCCTGCGGCCCATTTCCACGCCTTGGGTTATGAGTACGGTCAGGGGTGCGCAGTTATATTTGTTGGCAAGTAATGCACCAAGTGCGCCTGATGCACTTCCTGTGGCAGGATCTTCAACCGGGCTACCTAATGGTGAAAAAACCCGCGAGCGTACATAAATATCATGACCATCTTCTTTGATAACGCAAAAGGCGCAAATACAGAAATCATCAACAGTTTTGGGTCCTGACGCTGCGGCTTTTTCAAATGCGGAAAGGTTGAGTTTCACTGCACCAAGGCTATCCACATTATCCACCTCCACAAAAGCAAATGGAAGCCCAACGGATGCAACACAGGGTATTTCACGCGAAGCGATTAATTGATTGCTATCAAGGCCAAGGCATTCTGCCATCAAATTAAAATCGGGATGACCATAAATTTCAAGTTCTTGTGGTGCGATTATGTTCGCACCGATGATTTTATCATCTTCTGATTTGAAAGTGACATCGACAGTACCGCCTTTTTCATCGAATATAAGATTTTCACTGTCATTATAATGGGCGGCCGTTTTTTTATTGGCAATGACCCAAGCGGTACCGATATTGGGATGACCGGCAAATGGTATTTCCTCGTGCGGGGTAAATATACGCACTTTTGCATTTGTCTGATCATTTTCAGGCGGGCAAATTACGCTGCTTTCAGAAAAACCGAACTCCGTTGCTATTTTTTGCATTTCATCAGTGGATAAATTTGATCCATCATGAATTACTGCAAGTGGATTTCCGGCAAACGGTGTATCGGTGAATACATCAACGATGGAATATTTTATTTCTTTGGTCATGATAAGATTATCTCAGGCTCTATTAATATTAATGACACTACAATCCACCCCTGACCCTGTCTGTAGCGCCGCCGTCAAAGGCCATTGGGATGGCAGGGCAGTCGGAGTTTTCGGTATTTTCACCGGTGGTATATATATCCAGAAATGTGCTGGCAGCATAAGTCACGATAATTTCGATACCTTCAACAATATCTGTTTCCATATTGGAATGTTCCACTTCGATCATATGGCCCTGTCCAGCATTTAGCGCAGATGCGGGAATGGTAAATTCATTTTCGCGGTAAGTAAGGCTATCTGGTTCAAACGCATGCCCGCTATGAACTGTTTCGATGCCCATGCAGTTTCCAAACATGGCATAGATCATATCATCGATGATTCCATCGGGGTCTGCGGCTCCTTTTTCAAAAGCGGACCAGCTGACCACAAGGTCATGATCCGGGTCAATGGCGGCGGGATTTGCAGGCATTCCATTTTGTGTCAGTATTATGGTTATGGGGCCGGGATTTAAGCTTTCATCACCATCCTTGGTAAACCGCGCGGGCATGTTGCGGATGTTTCCGTCCGGTGTGTCGAAGCTGAAATAATATGTACTGTCCGGGAATATCTGATCCAGTTCTTCGATGGTTTCCCGCCGACCGCCGGTAAGGTAGCGCGCTTCGCCCATATCGAAAGCAAGACCGGCTTCAGCATTTCCCGGGCCTGTCAGAACACCGTTCATTACGGTGCCGCCAGCAGCGACCGCTTCTTCTGTCTGGAAAATTTCAGCAAAAAAGACTGTATTAAGAAGTTTTTTTTCACCGGAATGTTCCTGCCTTGTGTTGACGGATTTTCCGATTACTACATAATCCGCGTGATTGGCGGCTGTTTTTCCGTTGTCATCCGCGCAGGCGCAAAGCATAAATGCTAATAATAATGATCCAAGTTTATACAATTCAGGGCCCTTTTTAATCAACATAGCATGCTTGAACATTATTGAGAATCCCCTTAAGGTCAAAGTTTAAAATTATTCGCATAAATTTAAGGGGAGTGTCATGAAACGGTTAGTCGTTGCAGTATTTTTTATTCTTTTTTCTGCGTCTGCACATGCGCAGTCAATTACGGATTTTACAAACGGCATGGAAAAGAGGGAAGGTTTTTTTGATCTCTATCTTGACCATGATGAGGGCAGGGTTTACCTCGCAGTTGATCGGATGGGTGAGGATTTCATTTATAAAGTAAGCCTGCCGGGAGCCCTGGGATCAAACGATGTGGCGCTTGATCGCGGGCAGCTTGGCGGTACAAAGCTGGTTTATTTTGACCGGGTGGGTAAAAAAGTGCTGCTGCATCAGAAAAACACCCGCTACATCGCCACAAGTGACAATCCCCGTGAACGTCTGGCCGCGACCAATGCTTTTGCACCTTCTATCGTCTGGTCATTTGAAGCAGTGGCCGGGGATATGGAAAACAGCCTGATCGATATAACGGCGATGATGTTATCAGATCAACACCAGAGTGCTGCCAAAATTAAAAGAACCGGGCAGGGGGACTTTTCATTAAACGAGGACAGAAGTTTCGTTGATTTCGAATTTGTAAAAACGTTTCCCAAAAATACCGAACTTCAATCTGTGGTCACCTTCATGGGGGCAAACCCGGGTGGTTTCGTCCGTTCTGTGGCAGCAAACCCGAATATCATCACACTGAAGCAACGCATTTCATTTGTGGAACTTCCGGATGATAATTATAAGCCACGCATTTTCCATCCGGCCATGAGCTTTAATTCCACTGATGTTATTGATTATGGTACGGATATAACGGAACCCATTGAAAAGAAATATATTTCCCGACACCGGCTG
>JAUILB010000021.1 GCA_030432815.1 Alphaproteobacteria bacterium
CACCTGACAAATTTCTCTCAAGAAAATATCTTATAGGCGAGTTTTCACCATATGGATAAAGAAGTTCCAGTTTTGTATTTCCGACATCAACAAAAACTACCGTGACACCATGATCCGGTAAATCGATGGCTTCTGATACGTCTGCACCAAGCACATCACGATAAAGACCCATCGCCTTTTCAAGGTCCGGAACAGCAATAGCAAGGTGATTTAGTTTTTCGATCATTAATCTCAAATCCTGCTTAAATGGACAATTGTAACAGGCCCCGTTTCCTTACCCGTGTAATATTTAGATGCTCTTCTGGCTGTGGCTCTGATCAGCTCACTTAACACGTCATCGTCTGTAATATTTTCTCTTGCTGCAAGTTCTAAAGCATCATGAAGCTTATCATCAACATATTTCTTCAATTCGCCAAAACTGGCTTCAGGAAGCCCGATAGATGTAATATCCAGTGGTTTTAAAAGGAGGCCTGACGCATCCATAACCACATTGACAACGAGCGCACCATTAAATAACAGGCGCCGCCTTTCAATAATGGAAATATCATCATCTTCAACAAGTATATGGCCATCAAGTGCCAGTCTACCTACCTGTACCTCATTAATAATGCCAATATTTTCGGGTGCGAGTTTTACGACGGTTCCGTTTCTGGGCACAATGGTTTGTTTTATACCCATATCATGAGCAAATTCGGCCTGTTTTAACAGATGCTTTCTTTCACCATGAGTAGGGACAACAATTGAAGGTTTTATCCATTCATACATCTGCTTAAGTTCTTCCTGTCCCGGATGTCCAGAAACATGAACAAAGGCGTCTTTTTCGGTAATAACTTCAACTGATTTTTCAATGAGCAAGTCATGCACACGTGCAATACCCAGTTCGTTACCCGGAATAATTTTTGATGAAAATACGACCGTATCACCTTTTGCAATATGAACATGTTTATTATTATCATGTACGATCCGCATTAATGCTGCACGGGCTTCACCCTGACACCCAGTGCAAACATACAGGACTTTATCACGCGGCAGATGTGACGCGTCTTCCTCGTCAAAAATTGGTGGAAAATCCTTTAAATATCCACATTCACGTGCTGCCGCAACATTTCGTTTCATGGAACGCCCAATAAGACAAAGATGGCGATCCGTTTCTTCTGCTACATGCGCCAATGTTTCCACCCGCGCCACATTGGATGAAAATGTTGTACAGAAGATTGCACCCGTTTTATCCTGAAGTAGTTGTATCAAACTATTGCGAACTTCAAGTTCCGATCCGGAAGATTTTTTATTAAAAACATTGGTACTATCGCAAACAAGGGCAAGAACCCCTTCTTTTCCTATTTGTTTCAGTCTTTTTTCGTCCGTGCTATCTCCTACCAAAGGATCAGGATCAATTTTCCAGTCGCCTGTATGAAAAATTGTTCCAAGCGGCGTTTTTATATTTAAAGCATTGGGTTCGGGTATTGAATGCGTAAGCGTTACGAACTCAATATCAAAGTCACCAATTTTAAACGAACCACCCAGCTCAATTTCTCTTACTGTAACTTCATCATACAACCCGGCTTCCCGTAATTTTGATCTTAAGATAACCCCTGTAAACGGGGTAACATAGATCGGGCATTTAAACCGTGGCCATAAATGAACGACTGCACCAATATGATCCTCATGGGCATGTGTCAGTACCAGACAATGCAGATCATCCTTAATGTTATCGATGAAATCCACATTGGGCATAATCAGATCAATGCCCGGTAAATAATCATCGGCAAAACTGATACCGCAATCAACCATTATCCACTGGTTATCGTATGAATAAAGATTCAAATTCATCCCTATCTCACCAGATCCACCAAGTGGTAAAAATATTAACTGCTTAAAATCTTTGGACATTAGTGCTGTTCAGTGTTGGCGGTATAAATTTCAAATAAGCCATATGTTGTAAGTTCCTGGTCAACATATTCAATGACTGATGATGCTTCGTTAAATAACGGTGCAAGACCGCCAGTCGCCAGAACCTTCATGGGACCTCCATATTCATTGGTAATCCGTTCAACCATTCCTTCAATCATCGAAAGATAACCATAAAAAATACCGGACTGGATTGCAGAAATAGTGCTGTTTCCAATTACTCTGGCCGGTTTTTCAACGGCAACACGGGGAAGCTTGGCTGCCGCCATACTAAGCGCTTCCACGGAAAGATTAACGCCGGGAGCGATGACACCTCCATGATAATCACCATTATCATCAATCACATCAAACGTCGTCGCCGTACCAAAATCAATAATAATCATCGGGCCACCGTATCGTTTATGTGCGGCAACCGCATTAACAAGCCTGTCTGCCCCCACTTCAGCCGGGTTGGGCAATTTTATTTTCACATCCAGTTTAACTTTTTCGCTGCCAACAACCAATGCCTCACATTTAAAATAACGGCGACATAAAAGCTGTAGTGGAAACAAGGTTTGCGGTACAACGGTGGCAATAATTGCGCCTTTAATAACCGATGCATCAAGGTTTTCGAAATTCAATAATTGTGAAAGCCATACCATATATTCATCTGCGGTACGGCTATCCGCACTCGAAATCCGCCATTTATGAATAATCTTATTTTCGTCATGGAGGGCGAATACAATATTGGTATTTCCGGCATCGATGGCAAGCAGCATTCTTTAAATCCTTTAAGCGAAAAAAACATCACCCGAATGAATAAGTCTTATTTCGTCGTCTGTATCCAACATTAGCGCGCCATTGCTATCCAGGTCAACAAAACGCCCTTCGAATTGTTCATTTGGCAGTCTCACGGATATTATATTGCCTAGCCCTGTTGCAACAGATAACCAGTTTTTACGAATATGTTCAAAGCCTTCCGCTTTCCAGGCTTCAATCCATTCGGACATTTTATGTGTTAAGATAAAAAACACATCAGCATGACTGAATATTTGATCACTCTCGGCATTAATATGCGTTGTTTCGTAAAGCGTGCTTTCAGGATGATGAGCAACATTAACCCCAATGCCAATTATCATGTAAGTGGCACCATTATTACGGACGTAACTTTCAAGCAGAATACCGCAAATTTTACGCCCCCCAACAAGAATATCATTGGGCCATTTACATTTAACGCGGTCTTTATCAATAAATTCTGCAATCGTATTACGAACAGCCAGGGCGGCGACAAACGATAGCTGCGAAGACTTTCGGATATCACCATCTGTTTTCTGAATAAGAGAACAGAATAAATTCCCTTGCCTGGATTCCCAATCACGTCCGGAACGACCGCGCCCCAGAGTTTGCTCTGACGCCGTTATCCATAATCCTGACGCGTCCCCCTGCTGTAATCTTCTGACGGCTTCTTTGTTCGTGCTGTCTATTGACAAAAATGCCTGATGGTCAAAACCATCAGGCAGTTTGTTTAATGCTTTTTTGTGCATTCCGGCTAGTCTTGGCTTAAACTATGGGCCGCACTTTCCGCCCCGCTAAGCACAGGGTTTGATATCTGTGGTACCACAAACATCACTACAAGGAACGCTGCCGCAATGGCGATTAGCTTCATGGGAACTGATTTCTGCGCAATAAATTCTTCAGCAGGCTCATCAAAATACATGATTTTAACGATGCGGATATAATAATAGGCGCCAACCACACTTGAAAGAACAGCGATTGTTGCAAGTGTATAATATCCTTCTGTTACGATTGGAACGATGACATACCACTTCGCGAAGAACCCAGCCAGTGGCGGTACACCTGCAAGAGAAAACATAAATATGCTAATCGCAAGAGCCATTGCCGGATGATTTTGCGCAAGTCCTGAAAGTTCACTTATATCTTCGACCATGCCTTCCTCTTTGCGGCGCATAGACATGATACAGACAAACATACCCACATTCATAAGCAGATATATAGTCATATAAATCATCACACCACGAAGACCAATTGCATTTCCGGCAATAAGACCCAGAAGGGCAAAACCAACATGCCCAATGGAACTATAAGCCATCAGACGTTTAATATTTGTCTGCATAATCGCCGCAAAGGAACCAAGCACCATAGAAGCAATCGCCATAAATATCACCACTTGCCCCCATGATGCGCTCATATCACCGAACGGCACATAAAGTGTACGTGCTAGCAGTGCAAGTGCCGCTACCTTTGGCGCAACGGAGAAAAATGCCGTTACTGGGGTTTGCGAACCTTCATACACATCGGGTGTCCACATATGAAATGGAACTGCAGAAACCTTGAAGGCAAGGCCAGAAAGCACAAAAACCAGACCGATAATGGCACCAATCGGCGCACTACTATCCCCAAGATTTCCAATTGCCATCGCTATGGCATTGAAATTGGTTGTACCGATAAAGCCATAAACAAGCGAACAGCCATAAAGCAGAATACCCGAGGAAAGTGCGCCCAGAACAAAATATTTAAGGCCCGCTTCAGTCGATTTTTCGCTATCACGTTTAAATGCAGCAAGAACATAGAGCGCCAGACTTTGAAGCTCAATCCCCATATAAAGAGCCATCAGGTCATTGGCACTTACCATAACCATCATACCAAGGGTCGCCAGCACCATCAGCACAGGAAATTCAAACCTGTCATCCCCTTCCAGTTTAAAAAATTCTCGGCTCATAATCACGGCAAGTGCTGCCGCGACAAGGACAAGTATTTTCATAAAATTGGTAAAACTATCCGCCACAAACATATCATTAAAGGTAAAGGCTGCACCGGAAACCGAAACAACTGTAAGAAACAAGGCAACAGCAATAAAGGCGACAGAAAGCCAGCTAACCAAATTAACACTGTTTTTCTTAAACACGCCAATCATCAGCAGAACCATTGCACCGACTGCAAGGAAAATTTCACCGTAAGCAATAGCAAGATTAGGGAATATATCGTTCATCTGTTCTCTCCTAATGTCCTGCGGCGTTGGCTAGTGTTTCAGTGGCAGCATGATAAGTTGCCATTGCGGCTTCATGCTGGGTAACAAGGTTATCAACAGACACATGGATAAAATCCATAAAGGTGGATGGATAAATTCCCATCCAAAGCGTCAGGATAACCAGCGGTGCAAAAATCAGTATTTCGCGTTTATCCATATCAAGCATTGCTTTGACATCATCCTTTGTAAGTTCACCGAACACAACCCGGCGATACAGGTAAAGCATATAAGCTGCTCCCAATATCACACCCGTAAGCGCAAAGAATGTTGTCCAGGTGCTAACCTTGAAAATACCAACCAGCACCAATACTTCCCCTACAAAGTTTGCTGTACCCGGAAGCCCAACTGAGGCCATGGTAAAGAACATAAACACAAGTGCATATTTCGGCATGTTATGGACAAGCCCGCCATAACGGTCAATATCACGAGTATGTAGCCTGTCGTATACCACACCAACACAAAGGAATAGTGCTGAAGCTACAAAGCCGTGTGCAAGCATCACAATAATAGATCCTTCAATACCCTGTACGTTAAAGGCAAAAATCCCGATGGTCACGAAGCCCATATGGGCAACGGACGAATAAGCAATCAGCTTTTTCATATCTGTCTGACGCAGCGCAACAAGTGACGTATAGACAATTGCAATACAGCTAAGCAGGTAAATCAGCCATGCAAGTTGTTCCGATGCCACAGGGAACATGGGCAGTGAGAAACGAAGAAAACCGTATCCGCCCATTTTAAGCAAAATACCCGCCAGGATAACTGAACCTGCAGTTGGCGCCTGAACGTGGGCATCAGGCAGCCACGTATGAACCGGCCACATGGGCATTTTCACCGCGAATGATGCAAAGAATGCCAGGAACAGCCAAATCTGTGCTTTGGAGTCGAAGACCACATTTTGAATTATATATGGAATATCTGTTGATTCAGCGACATCGTACATATAAAGCATCGCGACCAGCATGAGTACAGAACCAAGTAACGTATAAAGGAAAAGCTTGTAGGCCGCATAAACACGATTGGCACCGCCCCAAACACCGATAATCAGGAACATGGGGATAAGTCCCGCTTCAAAGAAGACGTAGAACATCACCAGATCGAGCGAGCAGAACACGCCAATCATAAAAGTTTCCAGAAGAAGGAATGCAATCATATATTCCTTCACACGGACCTTGATCGTATCCCACCCGCAAAGGATACAGAGCGGCATAATGAAGGTGGTAAGCAGCACAAACAATACCGATATACCATCAACACCCATTTTGTAACTAATGCCGCCACCGAGCCACTGTGCATTTTCCTCGAATTGAAATTCTGCCGTTGTCTGATCAAAGCTGAACCAGAGTACCATTGAAAACAGAAATGTAGCCACTGTGGTCAGCAATGCTGCATTTTTAGCATTACGGTCAACGATTTCCTGCTCACCTTTGATGCTTAAAATGATAAGAACACCAAGAAGTGGTAAAAACGTAATTGCGGATAAAATCGGGAAGTGTTCCATTCTATTGCCCCCCCATCACAAACCAACTGACAAAGGCCGAAAGCCCGATCAGCATGGCAAAGGCATAATGGTATAAATACCCTGTCTGCATTTGTTTAAATCGTGCGGCCATCCGTACAACAGCTGCTGAAACACCGTCAGGACCGTAACGGTCAATCGTTTCTTCATCACCGCGTTTCCAGAAAAACTGCCCAAGTGCCATGGCGGGTCGCACAAAGATCGCGTCATAGATTTCATCGAAATACCATTTGTTATAACTGATGTTATGGGCAAATTTAAATGATTTGACGAATTTACCAGGTGTTTCCGGACGATATATATAGCAGTACCAAGCGAGTGCAAAACCGATAACCATTGCAACAAATGGCGATGCAACAACAGCCGCTGGAACGTGGTGAGCTGCTTCCATGATATTATCACCAAGCAGGAAGAGTGACCCAGCCCAAAATTCTTCATATCCATCACCCGTAAACTGATGACTGAAGAGAATGCCGGCAAAAAGGGCCCCGGCTGCAAGAATATAAAGTGGCACGAGCATGACTTGCGGACTTTCATGGACATGATCCTGAACTTCCTTGCTCGCACGGCTTTCACCAAAGAATGTCATGAAAACTAACCGCCATGAATAGAAGCTCGTCATGAGCGCCGCAAGCACACCTAACACGAAGGCATAATTACCAACAGATGAACCCGCCGCGAAGGCTGATTCGATGATCATATCTTTTGAATAATAACCGGCCGTAAACGGAAAACCGGTAAGTGCTATTGTTCCGATCGTCATCATCCAGAATGTTACCGGTATTTTGGTGCGCAGGCCGCCCATGTTACGCATGTCCTGCTCATCAGAACTTGCGTGGATAACAGAGCCTGACCCAAGGAACAGAAGCGCCTTAAAGAAAGCATGGGTAAAGAGATGAAATATCGCAGCACCATAAGCACCAACACCAAGTGCAAAAAACATATAACCAAGCTGTGAGCAGGTTGAATAGGCGATCACCCGTTTAATATCAAATTGCGACATTCCAACTGTGGCCGCAAAAAACGCCGTTGATGCACCAATAATACAAACAACATCAAGCGCACCTGGTGCATATTCAAACAGTGGTGAACAACGCGCCACCATAAACACGCCTGCAGTCACCATTGTTGCCGCATGGATCAACGCGGATACCGGTGTCGGTCCTTCCATCGCATCAGGAAGCCAGGTATGTAGGCCAAGTTGTGCCGATTTGCCCATTGCCCCTACAAAAAGAAGCAAACAAATTGTTGTTAGCAGATCCAGTTCCATGCCAAGGAAATGAATTGATCGCTCCGTATAGTCAGCCACGTTTGCAAACACTACTGCGAAATCGGCACTGCCAAATGTCATAAAAATCGCAAAAATACCAAGTGCAAAGCCAAAGTCACCCACACGGTTTACAACAAATGCTTTAATCGCTGCAGCGCAGGCAGACGGTTTTTTATACCAGAAACCGATCAGCAGATATGATGCGAGACCAACGCCTTCCCATCCGAAGAACATTTGAACAAAATTATCCGATGTCACAAGCATCAGCATTGCAAATGTAAACAGGGATAAATAAGACATAAAACGAGGGATATGAGGGTCATGGCTCATATATCCAACGCTGTAAATATGCACAAGGCAGCTAACCGTGTTGACCACAACCAGCATCACTGCCGTTAAAGTATCAATCTGAAAAGCCCAGTTTACATTAAAATCACCCGAAACAATCCAGCTTAGCACCTGTACATGCTCTGAATGATCCCCCGGTGTAAGCGCAACCTGATAAAATGCCGCCCATGAAAGTACCGCTGAAATAATCATTGCACCACAGGTTACAATCTGTGCGCCACGATCGCCAACCTGGCGACCAAAAAGTCCGGCGATAATCGACGCAACTAAGGGTAGGAAGACAATTGTCTGATACATATTATTATTATCCCTTCATCAGATGAATGTCTTCAACCGCAATAGACCCGCGATTTCGGAAGTAAACCACAAGTATGGCAAGCCCGATTGAGGCTTCAGCGGCTGCAACAGTTAAGATCAGCATGGTAAAAACCTGCCCTACCAAATCACCCATATAAGATGAAAAAGCGACAAGGTTGATATTTACCGATAGTAAAATAAGCTCTATTGAAAGCAGAATGGTAATCACATTCTTTCTATTCAGGAAGATACCAAAAACACCCAGCGTAAAGAGCATGGCTGCAACAGTAAGGTAATGTTCAATTCCAATTTCCATTATCTCTTCCCTCTTAAATCCCTGATCCCGGTTTTACATCAATCGCTTCATAAGCATCATCACGGCGGCGGCGAACCTGGTCCCCAATATTCTGTTTCTTGACACCGTCACGTTTACGATGTGTCAGAACAATTGCACCAATCATCGCCACAAGCAGAATAAGCCCCGCCAGTTGGAACAGGAATATATTGTCTGTATATAAAATACGTCCGATAGCTTCCGTGTTCGTAACTTCATTAATCGGTGGTGTTGCGGCCGTAATCGTTGTGGCAATGCCATCCGTCATATTCCATCCACCCACGATAAAAATCATTTCGAGTAACAATATAAAACCGATGAGAAGACCAACCCAGAGGTATTCCATGACCCCTTTGCGAAGTTCTGCAAAATTGATATCCAGCATCATTACAACGAACAGGAACATGACGGCAACTGCGCCAACATAAACGATCACAAGGATCATCGCGACGAATTCCGCTCCAAGCAATACAAAAAGGCCTGCTGCATTAAAAAATGCCAAAATCAGAAACAGCACAGAATGAACCGGGTTTTTGCTGAATACGACCATGATCCCGGATGTCACCAGGACAGCGGCTAATATATAAAAGGTTATTGCTGTTACCATTTCCTGTTTCCCTTATCGATACGGCGCATCAAGCTCGATATTAAGTGCAAGCTGACGTTCCCATCGATCCCCGTTATCAAGAAGCTTTTCCTTGTCATATAAAAGCTCTTCCCTTGTTTCGGTTGAATATTCAAAATTTGGCCCCTCCACGATGGCATCTACCGGGCAGGCTTCCTGACAAAACCCACAATATATGCATTTTGTCATATCAATATCGTAACGTGTGGTACGGCGTGTTCCATCGTCACGAATATCTGCCTCGATTGTAATGGCCTGTGCCGGACATATTGCTTCACAAAGTTTGCAGGCGATACAACGTTCTTCACCATTTTCGTAGCGCCGAAGCGCATGCTCGCCCCTAAAACGTGGGCTTAATGGCCCTTTTTCATGAGGGTAATTAATTGTCACTTTTTTCTTGAAAAAATATTTGAGCGTCATCGCCATTCCTTTGACGATTTCAGTCAGGAAAATTGTGCGCGCTGCGTGATCTAAAAATGCCATATAATTTCTCCTAACCCGCTAATTTTCCAAAATAAACAAGATAACCCGACGTCAACACAACCCATACCAAACTAACAGGCAGGAACACCTTCCAACCAAGGCGCATCAATTGGTCATACCGATAACGTGGTACTGACATTTTGATCCATGCAAAACAGAAAAAGAAAAATGCCATTTTTCCCAAGAGCCAGATTATTCCTGGGATTGCGTATAAAGGTGCCCAATCAATAGGCGGTAACCATCCACCAAAAAACAGAATTGCCATCATACCACACATAAGAATAATCGCCGCATATTCACCGAGATAGAACAATGCCATTGCCATTGATGAATATTCGATCTGGAAACCGGCAACAATTTCTTCTTCCGCTTCAGGAAGGTCAAACGGTGTTCTGTTTGTTTCAGCAAGGGCCGAAACAAAGAAAATAATAAACATTGGGAAAAGACCGGAGAAAAAGTACCCATTTACCCCGAACATGACATTCTTCTGTGCCAGCACAATGTCTGTCAGGTTAAGCGACCCTACACACATAAGTACGCAAACCAGCACAAAACCGATTGAAACTTCGTATGAAACCATCTGCGCTGCGCTACGCATCGCACCCAGAAAAGCATAACGTGAATTAGATGCCCATCCGGCAATAATTATGCCATAAACTGCAAGGCTTGAAACCGCAAAAAGATAAAGAATACCAACATTTAGGTCAGATATAACCATCCCTTCACCAAACGGCATCACGGCCCAGCCGACAAGCCCGAAAATAAGACTTAAGGCAGGTGCCAGAAGGAACAAAAACTTGTTTGCACCAGCCGGGATAATTGTTTCTTTAAGAAAAACTTTTAGTCCATCTGCAAAAGACTGTAACAGACCGAATGGCCCAACAATATTTGGCCCTTTGCGTAAGTGAATTGCTGCCCAGACTTTACGGTCAACATACACAATCATAGCAACTGCAAGCAAGACCGGTAAGACCACGACGAGAATGTTGGCGATTGTACCCAAAGTCAATAATGCCCACGGGTCAAGCTTATAGCCAAACCAGCCAACAAATATATCAAAATATTTACCCATCGGTTCCTGTTGCTCCCTCTGTCCGGTTTTCACCATTCATCGCTGCACGGCATTCATCCATGGTTTCTGATGATCGCGCAATTGGATTGGTTCCCCAAAAATCCTTTATCGCGTGTATAAAGCCATCCTTGGAAACCTTACCCGAAACGCCAAAATCAGCCCATTCAGCATTCGGTTTTTCATCGACATGTGCAAAAGACGGATATTCCGCATGCATTTTTGCACGAAGTTGCGCAATATCATCAAATGGAAGCTTGCTTCCAGTCACTTCTGATAATGCACGGAAAATTGTCCAGTCCTCGCGGGCTTCTCCGGGGCCAAATATTGCCCTCTGCGCAATCTGAACACGCCCTTCTGTATTCAGATACGTTCCCGGCTTTTCTGTATAAGCAACCCCCGGCAAAATAACATCAGCATGCTTAACACCTTCATCACCATGGCTTCCCTGGTAAATAACAAATGCCTTTTCAAGCTTACTGGTATCAAATTCATCTGCACTAAGGTTATATACCACTTTGATGCCACCACTTTCAACACCATCAAGGATTGCATTAATACCACCGTCGGTTACAAGCCCCAAATCAAGTGCTGCAACACGGCTTGCAGCAGTATGCAGAACGTTAAACCCGTTCCAATCATCTGTCACGCCACCATATTTTTCACAAATATCATGGGCAAGTTTGAGGATCGCAAGGCTGTCATTTCGGTTAAGGGCACCCTGCCCCAGAATAATCATCGGATGTTCAGCATTTTTAAGTACATCTGCAAAATCATTTTTGCCATCAAGAATGTCCTGAAGCACTTTCGCACTATCGCCAAGCTGTTCTATTTTATAGGTAAGGTCAGCTTCAGGTCCTATATTCGCAACCTTACATTTACGTGTAAGCCAGCGCTGACGAATTCTTGCGTTGAGCACCGGACTTTCATGACGCGGGTTTGAACCAACAAGTAAAATGGCATCTGCCTCATCAATTCCAGCCACACCGGAATTAAACAGATATCCAGCACGGTGCTTTGCACCTATCTTTGATCCATCCTGACGGCATTCTACCGAACCACCAAGCGATGAAATAAACGATTTCATTGCATACATGCTTTCCGCATCACACAAATCGCCCACGATGCCTGCTATTTGACTTCCATCAATACCCTTCAAAATAGCAGCAATTGCACCAAACGCTTCTGCCCAAGTTGCCTCCTGCAATTTACCGTCCTTTTTTACATAGGGGCGGTCCAGTCTGTTTTTCGCAAGTCCATCAACAGCATGACGGGTTTTATCGGAAATCCATTCCTCGTTCACTTCTTCATGAATTCTTGGGAGTGCCCGCATCACAGCCTTACCACGGCTATCAATACGAATATTCGATCCCAGTGCATCATGAACATCAATTGTTTCAGTATTTTTAAGCTCCCACGGACGGGCTTTAAAAGTATACGGTTTTGATGTCAGCGCTCCTACCGGACAAAGATCCACAACATTCCCTGCCATTTCAGAAGCAAAAGCCTGCTCATTATATGTGGTGATCTGCATATTCTCACCGCGGCCAATGGCCCCCAATGACGGCACACCTGCGATTTCATCAGCAAAACGAACACAGCGCGTACAATGAATACAGCGCGTCATTATCGTCCGGATAAGCGGCCCCATATATTTTTCTTTAACAATGCGGCGTTTTTCTGTGTAACGACTTGCGCCTTCACCATAAGCCATTGACTGGTCCTGAAGGTCACATTCACCACCCTGGTCACAAACTGGACAGTCAAGCGGATGATTTATAAGAAGAAATTCCATCACTCCTTCGCGGTATTGTTTTACTTTTTCCGTGTTGGTTTTGACTTCCATGCCATCCCCAGCCGGAAGCGCACAACTTGCTGCCGGCTTTGGTGGGCCAGGCGTTACCTCAACCAGGCACATACGGCAATTCCCGGCAATGGAAAGGCGTTCATGATAACAAAAACGCGGAATTTCAACGCCTGCCTGCTCGCATGCCTGAAGAACAGTTGTTCCCGGTTCTACTACTACTTCAATTCCATCTACTGTAAGCGTTGGCATCTTTCTTTATCTCCTACGCTGCATGCGTTTTCTTATATTCAAGGATACGTCGCTCCACTTCCGGACGGAAATGTCTCATCAATCCCTGAATTGGCCATGCAGCTGCATCACCAAGGGCACATATTGTGTGACCTTCGATCTGCTTGGTTACCTCAAGCAACATGTCAATTTCTTCTATTTCAGCTTCACCAGTGGCAAGACGCTCCATAACGCGCCACATCCAGCCAGTACCTTCACGACATGGTGTACATTGACCGCAACTTTCGTGCTTATAAAATGCGGAAAGTCTTGTGATTGCACGGACAATATCCGTTGATTTATCCATCACTATAACGGCTGCTGTTCCAAGTCCGGTTCCTTCTGCACGAAGACTGTCAAAATCCATCAGGACGTCATCACAAACTGATTTGGGGATCAAATGAACGGATGATCCGCCGGGAATCACTGCAAGAAGATTATCCCATCCACCCCGAACACCCCCGGCATGTTTTTCGATAAGTTCCTTAAGCGGAATGCCCATTTCTTCTTCTACATTACACGGTTTATTCACATGCCCGGATATGCAGAATAATTTTGTACCTGTATTATTTTCACGGCCAAGGCCCGCAAACCAAGCACCCCCGCGACGTAAAATTTCCGGAACGACTGCTATCGACTCCACATTATTTACCGTTGTCGGACAACCAAACACACCAACATTTGCCGGAAACGGCGGCTTGAGACGAGGCTGGCCTTTTTTACCTTCAAGGCTTTCAATCAGTGCTGTTTCCTCACCGCAGATATAAGCCCCTGCACCGCGATGCACAAACACATCAAAATCATAACCGCTTTTACAGGCATTTTTACCAAGCAGTCCCGCTTCACGCGCTTCTTCGATTGCCTGCTCAAGCACTTTTGCTTCATGGACAAATTCACCACGGATATAAATATAAGCCGCAACGGCACGCATGGCAAAACCTGCGATAAGGCATCCTTCAATAAGTTTATGTGGATCATGGCGCATAATTTCACGGTCTTTGCAGGTACCGGGTTCGCCTTCATCCGCATTGACAACAAGATAACTTGGCCGACCATCTGATTGTTTGGGCATGAACGACCATTTAAGACCTGTAGGGAACCCCGCCCCGCCGCGACCGCGAAGACCACTTTCCTTCATTTCTTCAATGATGGCATCCTGACCCTTGGCCATAATATCTTTTGTACCATTCCAATCACCGCGTTTTTTGGCCGCATCAAGAAACGGGCTTTCAAAACCGTAAAGATTAGTAAATATTCTGTCTTTATCACTCAGCATTATTCACCTCCCCCAAATTCAGCATCCGCAGGGGCCATATCCTTTAACGTTGTCGGTCCGCCGATGGGGCATGATTTGAACCGGCCATTCTGTGGTCCCGGCTTTGGTATTTTTCCGGCTTTTATTTCCTTAATGAAAGCGCGTGTAGTGTCTTCATTCAGGTCTTCATAATATTCTTCTTTATAAGCAATAACCGGTGCATTAACACAGGCACCTGCACATTCAACCTCAAGAAGGGTATATTCACCGTCTTCTGTTGTTTCGCCAAAACCAATCCCAAGCTCTTCCTTGCACGCCCTTACCACATCATCCGAACCACGAAGCCAGCATGGGGTTGTTGTACATACTTCGATTACATGCTTACCAACAGGCTTTAAATTATACATGGAATAAAAAGTAGCCACCTCATGAACACGAATGTAGGGCATATCAAGCATATCAGCGATATATTCCATAACAGCAACACTTACCCAGCCATTATTTTGTTCCTGCGCGCGGTGTAAAAATGGCATAACGCAACTTTCTTTACGGTTTTCCGGATATTTTGCAAACTGCGTTTTGGTCCACTCCAGATTTTCTTTCGTAAATTCAAACTTTTCCGCTTTCTTAACATTCATACTCATCGGTCAATTTCTCCGAACACAATATCAAATGAACCAATCATTGCCGGAATGTCGGCAAGCATATATCCCTTGGCCACATGCCCCATTGCGCTGAGATGTGCATATCCGGGTGCACGAATATGACAGCGATATGGTTTATTTGTTCCGTCAGACACCAGATAGACACCAAACTCACCCTTTGGTGCTTCAACCGCTGCATAAACCTCACCTTCAGGCACTTTAAAACCTTCTGTGTAAAGCTTAAAGTGATGAATCAGCGCTTCCATAGATGTTTTTATTTCTGCACGTGGCGGCGGTGTTACCTTGCGATCTACAGACGAAACGGGACCTTCCGGCATTTTTTCAATACATTGCCTCATGATTTTTACAGACTGATACATTTCTTCAATCCGAAGAATATATCGGTCATAACAATCGCCTTCCTTACCGACAATCACGTCAAAATCCAGTTCGCTATAAACTTCGTAAGGCTCTGATCTTCTAATATCCCACGGAATATCACACCCGCGAACCATAGCTCCCGTAAAGCCAAGTGCAAATGCTTCCTCAACACTTACCTTGCCAATATCAACATTACGCTGTTTGAAAATACGGTTTTCAACTACCAGCGATTCCATATCGGAAAGCACCTTCGGAAAAGTATCACAAAATTCAAGAATACGTTTATCAAGCCCTGCTGGCATATCCTGGTGAACGCCACCAGGACGGAAATAATTTGCATGTAACCGCGCACCACAAACAGCCTCATAAAATTCCATCAGAATTTCACGTTGCTCAAAACCCCAAAGCATCGGTGTCAACGCACCCACATCAGTTGCATGCGAGCAAATATTCATCAAATGATTAAGAATACGGCCAATTTCACTAAAGAGAACACGTATATATTGTCCTCTTTTGGGCACCTCAATCCCCATCAATTTTTCAATAGCAAGACAGAATGCATGCTCCTGGTTCATTGGGGCAACATAATCAAGCCGATCAAAATAGGGAATCGCCTGAAGATATGTTTTATGCTCAATCAGCTTTTCCGTACCTCGGTGTAGCAACCCAATATGCGGATCAGCACGCTCGACAACTTCACCGTCAAGCTCAAGTATAAGGCGGAGCACACCATGAGCCGCAGGATGCTGCGGGCCAAAGTTTATATTGAAATTTTTGATATCAACTTCAGCCATTATTTATTCTCCCCGTTTTTATCATCGGCTTTTTCATCGCCGGGCAGAATATATTTTGCACCTTCCCAAGGTGACATAAAATCAAATGAACGAAATTCCTGGGCCAGCTTCACCGGCTCATAAACCACCCTCTTTTCTTCTTCTGAATAGCGTACTTCCACATACCCGGTAAGCGGAAAGTCCTTTCTGAGGGGGTGGCCCTGAAATCCATAATCACTAAGAAGCCTACGAAGATCGGGATGACCATCAAACATCACGCCATACATATCCCATGTTTCACGTTCGTACCAATTGGCAGATTGAAAGACACCTGTGACCGAAGGGACGGTCGTTTCTTCATCTGTTGTAAGTTTTACGCGAATACGTTGATTATGGTGCATACTCAAAAGGTGATAAACCACCTCAAACCGTTCCACACGGTCCGGGTAATCAACACCGCAAATATCTGTTAACTGTACAAATTTACAGGCAGAATCGTCTCTTAAAAAAGTCAGAACTTTTACAATTTGATCACGCTCGACATTGACCGTCAACTCATTGAAAGCAACCTTACAAGCCGTTACAGCGCCACCGGTTTTCTCTTTAATATGTTCACCAAGATCCTTTAAGGCTTCATCGGAACTCATTTATTATTTCTCCTAGCGCTCAAATGTGATCGTACGGCGAATTTTCTTCTGAAGCTGAAGAATGCCATATAACAAGGCTTCTGCCGTCGGAGGGCAGCCCGGAACATAGACATCCACCGGTACAATCCGGTCACAACCACGCACGACTGAATATGAATAATGATAATAGCCACCACCGTTTGCGCACGACCCCATGGAAATTACGTAACGCGGCTCTGGCATCTGGTCATACACCTTACGCATCGCGGGGGCCATTTTATTTGTAAGCGTTCCAGCAACGATCATCACATCGGAATGCCGAGGGCTACCACGTGGCGCAAACCCATATCGTTCAACATCATAACGAGACATGGAGGTATGCATCATTTCAACAGCACAACAGGCAAGACCAAAAGTCATCCACCAAAGTGACCCTGTACGCGCCCAGGCAATTATATCTTCGATAGATGTTACAACGAATCCCTTATCGGCAAGATCATCCTGAATCGATTTAAAATAAGCATCACGCTCCATGGCAGACATTTCCGCCTGCATTGCCGATGATGACATATTCACATTTGCTTGGTCTGGCGTATTATCTACTCCCATTCCAATGCTCCTTTTTTCCATTCATATATAAAGCCGACAGTAAGCACACCCAGAA
>JAUILB010000336.1 GCA_030432815.1 Alphaproteobacteria bacterium
TATCTATCGGCAACCCAGCCTAAAGGAACCCCCATAATAGTGTAAGATACAGCAAATGCGGGGCCCATCAACAAGCTAGCCTGAGCATCAGTGAGGTCAAATGATACTTTAATTGGAGTAATTAATAATGCAATTACCTGCCGATCAAGAAATGATAGGGTATAGGCTAACATTAATAATCCAGCTAAAAACCATGCTTTGGTCAGTTCTAGATGTTCTTCATCCGTAAATGAATTTGTTGAACTTGAGGTTTTATTTGACGTTTTCACAGGATGCTCCGTTAATGTTTCGTTAAATATACATGTTTTTTATATTCGCCCCAGCTGATCCAAAGAAGACCTGTGCTAAACGGTATAGTCATTGCTGCCGAAATAGAAAGTGCATAACCAAGTGAGTCAATTGCTTCAGCAAAGATGTAAGTATTTATATATCCCGGTAAAACGGGACCAAGTGTTGCTCCAACAAGACCAACGGCGACAAAATACATGGCCGTAAATTGCCCGCGCATTTGGTTTGGTACTGACATACGGATCGCTGTGGTTCCTGCGATTAGCGGCATGGCTACAAAGAATTTCACCATAGTAACGCCTAAAATAGCCGCTATTGAGCTGTTCATAAGCGGCATTATTACCGCTGGAATGCCAATTCCAATGGCACTGAAAAAAGCGAGCTTAAGGGCAACATCTTTATGGCCAATTTTAGATTGATGTGACATATAATATCCGCCAAGTAACAATCCAGCGATCCCGCCTATAATTGTTGGCATACCAGTTGCCGGTCCGGCCTGCTCCGGCCCCCAACCAAAGGCGCGCATAAAATGTTCCGGATACCAATAAGCCTGATACTGAATAATCGCAACCATTGACCCGCCAATAAAAAGGCTCAGGAACATTTTTTTATGTTCCCACATATACGAAAAAGCAGAAGAAAAGGATGCTTTTTCCTCTGCTCCGTTTGCATCCAAAGCCATTTCTTTACGCTTTGGTTCACGTAATGAAAATATAATAAGTGCCAATAAAATTCCCGGCGTGGCGGCAAGAATGAATATAATCTGCCAATATTCAAGTGTGCCAAAAAACGGTAGTGACCATGTCACATCACGCAATATTCCCAGTACTATGCCACCGCCGATTCCGGCCATGCCAGCACCAATAAAAAGACCAATGGAATAAATGCTAAGTGCCATTGGTAGTTTGTTTTTGGGAAAATAATCCGAAAGCAGCGATACAGAACTGGGCGTAAGGACGGCTTCGCCAACGCCTACCCCAATACGGGCAATGAATATCTGAACGAAATTTGCACTTAGTCCGCAAAAAGCTGTCATAACGCTCCAAAGTGCCATACCCGCAGCAATTAACCGTGTACGGTTGTATCTGTCCGCGGCCCATCCAAGAGGGATGCCCATGACCGTATAAAAAATAGCAAATGCCGGGCCAAGAAGCAGGCTTACCTGAAAATCGGTTAGATCAAAGCTTTCCTTGACGGGCGTAATCACCATTGAAAGAAGTTCGCGATCAAGAAAAGAAAGCGCATAACCAAAACTTAGACAAATGGCGACACCCCAAGCATATGCTAATGATTTTGGTTCACCCTGAGACGTACTTTCTGAACTCAACTAACCCTCCCTATTATATTTTTGGCAACAGTTTAGAACTTTAGGCGATTAATTCAAGATGACTTGCTTTTAACCCTTCTTTTTGCCTGTTCCGGGGTTTCAATTTTGTCCATAAGTTCCCATCCCCCTTTCCGGTCAAAGGGCCATGGCCCTTTCTCATCAAACCGTGGCAGACTATCAACAGTATAGTTTGAAATTCGGTGGCCTTTTGGCTCTTGTTTATCCGGGCTAATCCCTTTTTCATTGGTCGCTTTGGGGATAATGATTTTCCCATTATCGTTATCCAGATCAAACCACCATTTTCGTACCTTGTTTTGGCTGCCATTACCAACAAAATCATCCAGCCATGCAAAAAATTTCTGTGTGAAGGGAAAATTTATGGATAGCCATACGGCCAAGCGTTCAACCATGATACCTTCATTATTCCACGGGCATGTTTTCATACATCGTCCGCATCCGGCGCCTTTTGCATTTGAAACACGGTAACTTGTGCAATTGGGAACGTCCGGTTTCCACATTTCAGCGCCGTTATACATAATCTTGTCCCCAAACGGGATGGCGCTGACAGGGCATTCGCGTGCGCATTTGCGGCATTTCTCACAAAATGACTGAAGTCCAAAATCGATGGGTTTATCACATTTTAACGGAAGATCTGTTGTCACTACTACAGATTTAAACCGGGGGCCGAGGAAGGGATTAATTGCCACTTCGCCGATACGGCTCAGTTCACCAAGCCCGGCCCATATGATAAGCGGTAAATGAAGCACCTGACTGTCCATTGCGCTGTGGCAGCGGGCGCCATATCCAAGATTACGGATATAGGCAGCCATGATGTTGCCAATTTCGGCGCCGCGCAGGTAGGCACGGTAGCTTTGTGAGCCGCTGATCCAGTCATCGCCGGTGGATGCATCATTGGTATAAAACCCCTGATCAATCAGCATAACGATGGCATATTTGTGTTTTACATCAATTTCATTGCCATCTTTATCATGGGAATACCAAGCATACGGCTTTGCCTCGCATATGCCGATGATATCGGCATCAAGGAAATAACCTAGTGATTTTATATTATTGGCCAGTATTTCTGGATCATCCGGAATTGGTGCTTTTTCGCTTGCGACTTCGCCATCATGCATTTTTATTAGTGGCATGATATTATCACCAAAGGCCCCATTCAGGGGTACTTTTGCCCCCTTTTTTGTTGAATGCCCTGTGCGTTCACGCGCTTCTTTCTGTTTTTTACCGAAATCCCCGTGGTCTGCGCGTACAAAACCATCGGCGCGGCGCGGTACACGCTTGACTTCGTCTTCAATAATCAGGGTGGTGGGTTTATCGACCCTTTTGATTTTCTCCATCGGGTATTTACCCAGATGTTGTGGGCGTTTTCGGGTGGAAAAGAACCTCATTCAGCATCCTCGAAAACAAGAATCCCCATACCCGTAAGCATACCGCGATAAAGGTTTCTGTGGATACGTTTTACTTTGGGTTTCATCGCACCACGCATGG
>JAUILB010000337.1 GCA_030432815.1 Alphaproteobacteria bacterium
GCTGCTGCATATCCGTACCTCGTATAAAACTTAACCAATTGGTTTAGTAATAAGGAGCGCGAATGAGAAAGTCAACCATTTAGTTCACTAATGGGCTGCAACCTTTTATTGATCACCCTTAAATTCAACGGAAAGCAGTTCGACATCACCTTCGAATGTTGCTGTGCGAAGATCCCCCCGTCCTTCGATATTCACTGTATTGACCTGATCGGTCCAAATATCGCGAAGGGCGTTGTGGATCATTGTCAGCCCTTCTATATTTTCCGGTGCTTCAACTTCCTGATAAACCCAGAAATAAATACGTTCTATTTCATAGCCTACGTCTCGGAGCTTTAATTCCGGGCCATTAAGGGGTTTAATGGCAAAACGCTGCGAGACATAATTGGCAAACAGTTCCTGTGTATCGGCTGAATTTCTTATATCAGCCCGTTTATCAAAAAGCATTTGAACGGCATGTTCCGTATCATGCAGGTAAAAGCGATGCATGACTTCCAGATTTCCTGTGTTTTTATTAAAAAGCACCTTGGTTATTGCCGCGCGCTGCTGGTGCGCAAAAACGGACGCCGTAAAGGCGCCCGTCATAAGCATGATCAAAACAATTAAACGTTTCATCAGTTATCTTCGTCCGGATCCTTAAGTTCGGTTTTGATATCATGCATGATATCGCGCCGTTTAAGGCCGCTACGTGGCGTAGCTTTATATGCTTCAATACGGCTTGGGATGATACGGCGTGGATAATGATTGTTTTCCACGTCGACATCAGCAGTTTCCCAGCGGGGATCAATTGTTACTTTTTCAATTTCCTTGTCAAAAACAAACAGTTTTTGAACCCGAAGGTGATTTCTGCGCCAGATTTCAGCAGGTATGTTCATGAATTCAGTACTTCCGTCTGTAAATTCAAACTCAAGCAATATTGGCATGACAAGTCCGCCTTTGTTTGAGAATTCTAGAACATAATAGTTTTTGTCTTCTTCAACTGCACGTTCAAATTCACGGCGTTCACGTTCATCAAGTCCGCTCAGGAAGCTGTTATAAGCGTTTCTTTCCTTATTGGTGACAGTGAATTGGTCATTTTCATCATGGAAGTCCCGAACATCAGGGTTACGTTCAACCCATGAACGCATTCCTTCTTCCTGATTGCGGGTGATGTAAAGTGAAGGGGGTTTTTGATTAAATTCATCGCGCCTACGGGCATAATCAATGTCCGGATCTTTCGTATCCATACGCATCTGATAAATATGATCCAATGAAATATCCACATGATCCGTTGTATAATACCAACCGCGCCAGAACCAATCAAGATCAACACCAGAAGCTTCCTCCATTGTGCGAAAAAAGTCAGATGGTGTTGGTCTCTTAAACATCCAACGACGTGAATATTCCTTGAAAGCAAAGTCAAACAGCTCACGTCCGAGGATCGTTTCACGAAGTATGTTTAAGCTAACTGCAGGTTTGGTATAGGCATTGGGACCAAGTCGCAGAACACTGTCCGATTGGGTCATCGGCGGTACTTGATTTTCCGATTTCATATAGTCAATGATGTCTCTTGGTTCAGTAGAACCAATGTTATAGTCCCATTCACGACCGGCAACACTGTCCAAATAGCTGTTAATACCTTCATCCATCCATGTCCATTGACGCTCGTCACTATTTACAGTCATTGGAAAATAAATATGGCCGATTTCATGGATTACCACGCCGATCAGAAATTCTTTTTCAGCAGCAGTATAGGTACGCGTGCCATCATCATGAAGAATTGTTCGTGGGCCGTTAAACGTAATCATCGGATATTCCATACCGCCAACCGGGCCATTAACGGAAATAGCCATCGGATATGGGTAATCAAATGAAAACCTTGAATAAACTTCCATTGTATGGATCACAACTTCTGTAGAATATTTTTCCCAAAGTTCGCCACCTTCTTTCGGGAAAAAGGACATGGCCATAACAAATGGTTGTGTGGTTCCGCCCTGATTATATCCTTTGGCATCCCACGCAAACTTACGGCTTGAAGCCCAGGCAAAATCACGTACATTTTCAGCTTTAAAATGCCATGATTTGCTGTTCCTTGTGCCTTCTTTCTCATTCTCAAGTGCTTCGGCAGGCGTTACAATAAATACAGGTCGATCAGCTGTTTTTGCCTGTTCAAGACGGTCTTTCTGTTCTTCAGTCAAGACGTCATCAGGATTTTGTAATACGCCTGTTGATGCAACTATATGATCATCGGGAACAGTAAGTGTTACATCAAAATTACCAAATTCCTGTGTAAACTCGCCGGTACCAAGAAATTCTTTGGCGGTCCAGGCTTCGTAGTCCGTATAGGCACCCATACGTGGATACCACTGTGACATTTCATAAAGATATCCGCCGCCCTCGATTTCATCATCGGGGAAATGTTCATAACCGCCGCGACCGCCCATTACATCGCTTTCGATGATGTTGAACGCATAATCAACGGTAAATGTTGTCGTGCTGCCAGACGTTAATGGTGTGGGCAGATCAACACGCATTTTCGTACCAACGACTGTATGTCTAAGGTCACGCCCTCCTGCCGTAACGGCATTAATTTCAAAACCAAACTCACGGTCTTCCTGTAATTGCATGCGACGAAGCTGTCCAAGGCTAAGGCGGGCAGGGTCTTCATCAAACCCTTTTAAATTTGAAGGTGAATTATAGGTTTCCGTCTTATGTTGCATGCTATTTTTATTAAAACGGTTCTGATCCAATTGAACCCAGAGGAAGCGAAGCGTATCAGGCGAATTATTATGATAAGTAATCTGCACAGTACCAGTAATTCTGTGATTTCGTTCGTCCAAGGTTGCATTGATTACATAATCAGCGCGTTGCTGCCAGTATTCATGGCCTGGTTCACCGCCAGCGGTACGATATGTGTTTGCCGTAGGAAGAATTTCATCAAGCTGGCGAAACTTATCAACAAAAGTGCCTTTAGTTTGCTCTACTTGTGCAATCGCGATATTGCCCATTGCAAAAATAAAAGCTGATATTACAACGATTTTACGAAACATGAATTTTCGCTCCCACTATAAATATTGTCATTTAAATTAGGAAATATAACGGGCCTCTTTGGCTCTGCATAGTAAATAATGCACTT
>JAUILB010000338.1 GCA_030432815.1 Alphaproteobacteria bacterium
GGCGACCATACCTGAACCTTTCATTGCAGCAGGCGTCAAAACAACTTTTGCTCCTAAATACCGCATCAGTTTACGTCTTTCCACACTGAAGCTTTCCGCCATAGTTATCACCAGTGGATAACCGCGCTGTGCGCAAACCATGGCAAGGGCAATCCCTGTATTACCGCTTGTGGCTTCAACGATTGTTTGACCCGGTTTAAGCTCGCCCCGTCGTTCAGCATCCGTAATCACACCAAGCGCCAAACGGTCCTTAACAGAACCAAGGGGATTAAAATATTCCAGCTTGCCATAAATATTGACATTTTTCGGGCTGATATTGTTTAATTTTACAACTGGCGTGTTACCAATTGTTTCGACGATGTTATTGTATATTTTACCCATGATATTTTTCCTTTGTTAAGCCAAGACTGCTGCACCACTTTCAAGGTAAGCCATCGCCTTGGTTGCTCCCCCGAATTCAGCATTTTTTATTAACTTATCTTCCGTAATCCCCCTTATTTTTGCCCCAATAGGACAAAGCCACAGTATTCCGCCGTCATTTACATACTGATTTATAAGGTCAGAAAGTGGCTCCATACCTTCCACCTCAAGCCCGTCTGCACCACCCTTTACACAAAAATCCGATGCACCTGCCGCTAATAATACCACAGTTTCACATCTTTTTGCGGCTGTTGTAGCAATTAAAAATGATACAATTGCCCCTTCCAGGTTTTCTGCCCCGTCGCGGCAATGAATTAAATATTTAGGTTTTGACATTTTACATCCTTATAGCTTTTTATTTTTCATTTTTATCAATTCATCATTGATGAAACTTACAAAATAAAAGATAAGGATGCTTGAAGAGTAGCTGAACTTATCGTGTAGAAACACTGAATATTGATGAAATTAAAATGAAGTTTTTAAAAGTTCACAGTAATTCAAATAAATCAGACAATACCGCGGCTATCATGACCATAAAGTTTCATTGCCAGGCGGATACTCATATACTGAACAATAATAATCAGAAAAATGATATAGGGCGATTGGTAAAAACCCGCAACAACAAAAGCAAGCGCTGTCATTACGCCGTTAAGCGCAGCGTAGGCAAACTGCGTCGTCACATGATCAATATGCGCACATCCCGCGCCCATACTGGCCAGTACAGTCGTATCTGAAATTGGCGATGTGTGATCGCCAAATAAGCCCCCGGATAAAACAGCTGCAACACACAAAATCATCGGCGCATCAAGTGCATATGCCATCGGCACAACAATAATCATCAGGATCGCAAATGTACCGTAGGAAGAGCCCGTTGCAAATGACATCATCGCCCCAAGGAAGAAAATAATAAGAGGCAGAAAATTGGGATTTATCGTATCACCAATCAGGCTTGCCAGATAATCACCCGTTTTCATTTCATTACAAATTGAGCTCAGTGTCCACGCCAAAACCAGCACAAAACAGATAAAGACAAGCTTCTGCATTCCCCGAATAAACATATTAAGGCTATCATTATAGGAAACGCCCCTATCCTGTTTCATCAGGTACGCACAGGCAAGTGACGCAAAAATATAGGCAAGACAAATCCCTGCCCGCACATGTAAACTCCGAACCCCATCAGTGATAGCAAAATAGCCAATATAAATCATCATCGTACCCAACATCACGGAAAGCGGTAATACAACCGTTCTTAATTTTGGGGTATCCTGAGTTTCGGTTTCCAGTTCTTCATCTTCCAGTGTGCCATCTTTGAGTGCCTGATTAAATCGGCTTTGTGCCCTTGCCATTGGGCCAAAGTCTTTGCCGGTCGATAAAATCATTGGTATGGATAAAAGTGCCAGCATGGCATAAAACTGATAGGGCCAGACACTCAAGAGCACCTGAAAAGAATCTTCCTCTAATCCCACGCTTGCATAAGCAACTTCAATCTGGTTCATAATATAAACAGCCCACCCAACAAACGGGATTAAAATACAAATTGGTGATGCCGTTGTATCAATGATATAAGCGAGTTTTTCCTGGCATATCTTGAGTTGGCGAAATACAGGTCTGAAAAGCGGCCCAACGATCAGCGCATTACCGCTATCTGTAAAGAAAATTCCAAGTCCCGTTGTCCATGCCGCAAGCTGGGCTTTAATTGGGCTACCAATAAATTTTACCATTAAACCGGCAAATGCTTTTGCACCGCCGGATTTATCAAGCATATGAATAAACCCGCCAATTGAAAGGGTCACAACCAGCACCTGTGTATTAGACCCCGCTGAAACCTGAATGAAAGCATGTTTTTCAAGAAGTTCGGCAAAGGCCATAAACGGATTAAACCCTGCGATTATAAGTGCGCCGCTATAGGCTCCCATTGCGATCGAAAAAATGATATTACGGGTATAGACCGCAAGTATAATACTAAGTGCGGGAGGGACAACCGCGAACGCGCCATAGTCTTCCATTTATTTTTCCTTTATTAACTGCCGTATCGGTGCATGATTAACCGGATCACGATATACTGAACCACCATCATAACTAAAATGACATAGGGCGTTTGATAAATTGCGAGCAGCAAAAATGCGCATAGCGTCATAAAACCAGTGACAAGTGCATAGGGGATTTGCGTTGTGACGTGGTCTATATGCGGGCAGTTCGCCCCCATTGATGCAAGAACTGTTGTATCGGAAATAGGGGATGTATGATCCCCGAAAAGGCCGCCACTTAAAATAGCTGCGATTGTTAGCACAAGATCCGCCCCCAGGATATTTGCCGCCGGTAATGTTGTTGCCATCAGAATTGCATATGTTCCAAATGATGACCCCGTGGCAAATGACATCATGGCCCCGATTATAAATACAGCGATCGGAAAAAAGCGTGGATCAAGCGCATCTCCGACAAGGGTGGCCAAATACTGCCCGGTTCCCAGGTCACGGCAAATTGAACTTAACGCCCAAGCAAGCGCCAGAATGGCTCCGATCGATATCAATCCGCCGACACCTTCAAAAAAGATATTCATGGTTTCGGTATAGGTCTTGTTCTGATACTTCTTCATCACATACGCGCATCCCATTGACGCAAAAATATAACAAAGCACCAAAGCCGTGTTGACATAACCACCGATAGTTCCTTCAA
>JAUILB010000339.1 GCA_030432815.1 Alphaproteobacteria bacterium
AACAAGGTTCCGCAGTGTAATATCATTTATAAACCCGATCAGCTTAATATGGTTACCCGCGTCATGTTTTTTTGTCCCCTGTGGTACATCATCGGTAATGATGGCGATTTCCGCTTCATAATCCAGACCCCATTCATCATTTTCAAGCGGGATATCGTCATTTGGCCCGAGGAAGGCATCAGACGCCCCCATATACATCAGCGGATCGGTCCAGTAATTATCCGGCACAGTGGCATTGCGGGTTTTACGGACCAGTTCAACATGGGTGAGATACGCACTGCCATCGGCCCAATGGTAGCTGCGGGGCAGGGGAGCATCACACACTGCCGGGTCAAACGGTTCTGATGAAATCTCCCCGGCATCAAGTTTTTCTGAAAGCGCACGAAGCTCGCCGCTTTTTTCTTGCCAGTGATCAAGTGCATATTGCAGCGTCGGGGCAATTTCAGTGGCAGGTGCATATCGCGTCAGGTCGCGGCTTACAACAATAAGCTTTCCATCACGTCCCGATTTTAAGGAAGCCAATTTCATTTATCTTTATTCCTTTCATATTTGGCATGCTGAGGACCGATGGTATACGACCAACTCCGCCACGGCAACAGTGAATGGCACGAATTTTTCGCATTTAAGAGCTTTTATTTAAAGCGTTATTTGATTATGCTGCTTCGCGAAAATGAAGAGGGACGCAGATTTATGACCTATTTCCAGGAAATTGGAAAAGACCCGGTCGTGGCAAAAAACGGCATGGTGGCAACATCACATGTTAAAGCAAGTGAAGTTGCGCTTGAAATTTTAAAAGCCGGCGGCAATGCGGCTGATGCGGCGATTGCGGCCTGTGCCGTTCAATGCGTTGTGGAACCCGGTTCCACCGGCATTGGTGGTGATTGTTTCTGGATGTATGCACCGACGGGCGGCAAAGACATGCTGGCCTATAACGGGTCGGGAAGATCCCCGTCGGCGGCCGCATGGCAGTGGTACCGCCAGCGCGGATACCGCAAAATAGACCCGCGCACACCCCATGCCGTGACAATCCCCGGTGCGATTGATGCGTGGGACTGCCTTAACAAACATCATGGTCGAATGGGACTTTCAGAATTGCTTGCCCCGGCCATTGAACTGGCGCGGGACGGCTACAAAATTACCAAACGTGTGGCATATGATTTTAAACTGTTCGGTGAAGCACTGAAATTATATGAAAATTCATCAAAGGTCTTTGCGCCAAATGGTGTGCTGCCGTCCGAAGGGGATATGCATTACCAGCCACTGCTTGCGGATAGCCTTGAACATATTGCGGTTGATGGGCGGGATGCTTTTTATGAAGGTGAAATCGCAGAAGACATTGTGAAATACCTTGCTTCCCTTGGCGGGCTTCATACATTACAGGATTTTTCCCGCACCCGCGGCAATTATGTAAGGCCGATCAAGGCAAATTATCTGGACTATGATATTTACCAATGCCCGCCGAACGGACAGGGCATCATCGCGCTCATGCTGCTTCGGGTTATGGAACAGCTTGGCCGGCCAAATGATGATCCGCTTGATCCGCGGCGCATGCACCTTGAAATTGAAGCGGGCCGGATTTGTTATAGCCTTCGGGATGCGTATCTGGCTGATCCGGATTTTTCCGATGTTCCCGTTCATGCACTGCTTAGCGATGAAAATATTGATAAAATTGTCGCCCTTATAAGCGAAAAGCACGCAATCGAAGACCCCGGTGATTACGAAATGCCGGATCATAAAGACACCGTTTACATTTCGGTGGTGGATAAGGATCGTAATTGCTGCAGTTTTATAAACAGCCTGTTTCAATCTTTCGGGTCCGGCCTTATGGCCCCCAAATCCGGGATATTGCTTCATAACCGTGGTTCGGGTTTTAGCCTTGAACGGGATCATCCGAATGCCATTGAAGGAAACAAAAGACCGCTTCATACGCTTATCCCCGGTATGGTGGTGAAAGACGGCAAAACGGTTATGTCTTATGGTGTGATGGGGGGGGCCTATCAGGCATTCGGCCATATGCAGTTTTTAAGCCGTTATCTTGACTATGGGCTAAATTTACAGGAAGCCATGAACCTGCCGCGCTTTTTTCCGGATATTAATGAAAATAACGTCTCGCTTGAAGAAAGCCTGCTGTCGATTAAGGGGATCAAGCTTGAAGCGCTTGGTCATAAAACGGTACAGGCACCATACCCGATCGGCGGATCGCAGGCGATCTGGATTGACCATAAAAATGGCACCCTTGTTGGTGGATCGGACCCCCGCAAGGATGGATGCGCTATCGGGTATTAGAACATTTTCCTGCTAGGAATTCAAAAGTTATGGAAGGCTGCTTTCGACCCAAAGAGGACACTCGAATAATCATATGATCGTTCAAGGCTGGTGGTTGTTAAGGCACGTTACAAGGTTTAGGTGTAGTACGTTTGGTTAAATTTAATATTTGATCCCACTTTACTCACTCTCTGATATGCTTATAGTATGCAAAAAAGGAAAAACATGATTGTTAAAATATTATATTATAAAGATAACAAACTGCAGGAAAGCGCAGCTTATAATGGTGCTGGTAATTTAATAAAAACCATAGCGAAGAACCGCAAAAATATTAACGGTTGTAATAGAGTAGATGTTGTTAACAATAACAACGATGTCACCATTTGGTGGTCAGGAACCTAAACCCACAATTGAACCTTAAACTTTTACGTTTCCCTTAACCGGAACGTGCTGCACCACGGTTGGAAACCGCCGAGTTGGGTATATTTTTGCCGCCGCCGCTTTTGCCGCCCTTATTTAATTGTGTGTTAAATTTAGGTGTATTATTTTTTTGCTCTGCGACGACTGCGGGAGTTGGCTTTACGCCCGTTTCGTGCGCGCGGGCTAATCTTTTTTTCTTACGTTCTCGTGCTCTGGCTTTACTCATTCGTCCGGCCTCTCTTTTTGGTTAGCACATACACTATCCTATATTCCCGCAAAAGAGAAGCGAGACAGTTTTTTGTTTTACGGACTGTCTGCTTTCGACCCAAAGCGGACAGTCGAATGGATCATATATTATTATAAATCACTGGCATTTTGCCTTTCCATTTTTTCCAAAAACCA
>JAUILB010000340.1 GCA_030432815.1 Alphaproteobacteria bacterium
CAGGATATTGATATCCCGTCCCAGTCTGACATGGCTAAGCACGGCACCGCCCTTTTGTGCAAGACCAGTTTGATCAAGCAAGTTACTCGCGAGCCCATCAATATGGGCCGCCATACCAAGGATTGCGCCAATCGTCAGGACACCCGTCCCGCCAATACCTGTCACCAGGATATTATATTCGCTATCCACCGTCCTCACGTCCGGCATAGGAATATCGGCAATCAGGTCATCAAGTCCGGTAACTTGCGGTTTTTTAAGCTCCCCACCGATTACACTGACAAAAGAAGGGCAGAACCCTTCAACACAGCTATAATCCTTATTACAACTTGACTGATTTATGGTGCGCTTGCGGCCATATTCGGTTTCAAGCGGTTCAACTGACACACAATTTGATTTAATGGAACAATCACCGCATCCTTCGCATACCGCATCATTAATGACCACACGGCGGTCCGGATCCGGGAATTTTCCACGCTTGCGGCGGCGGCGTTTTTCTGCGGCGCAAGTCTGATCAAAAATAATGATCGAACATCCTTCCACTTCCCGCGCCTGTAATTGTACTGATTCCAACTGGTCACGGTAAAGGATAGGGATATCAGCCGGTATCGCCCCGCGGTCTTTATAACGGTCAAGATCTTCGGTAAGTATCCAGATTTTCTGAACCCCTTCACCGCGCATTTGCTGCGCGATCATTTCAACGGTCAGCCCGCCTTCAACCGGTTGCCCTCCGGTCATGGCGACGGCATCATTATATAAAATTTTGTATGTGATGTTGACCTTCGCAGCAATGGATGCACGGATCGCAAGAATACCGGAATGCTGATATGTACCATCACCAAGGTTGGTGAAAATATGTTTTTCGTCTGTAAAGGGTGCCTGCCCGATCCATGGAACCCCTTCTCCGCCCATCTGGGTAAATGTATCGGTGTTCCGGTCCATCCACATGGCCATAATATGACAGCCGATCCCTGCCGTTGCACGGCTTCCTTCCGGCACCTTGGTTGATGAATTATGCGGGCATCCCGAACAAAAATACGGTTTTCTGATCAGCGGGCTTTGATATTCCGCCTGCATGGCTTCGCGGCGGTTAAAATAATTGCGTGCATATTCAACCATTTCGCCTTCATAAAAATGGGAAATACGGTCCGCGATGACATGGGTAATCAGCCCGACCCCAAGTTCATTTTCCGGGGGTAGCAGCCATTTGCCCTTTTCATCATATTTTCCAACCACGACGGGCCGTTTATCCGCATGCCAGTTAAAGAGTTGCTGTTTAAGCTGGTTTTCAATAAGTTCACGTTTTTCTTCGACAATCAGAATTTCTTCCAATCCTTCACAGAAATGGCGCACCCCTTCCGGTTCAAGCGGCCATGGCATCCCGACCTTATAAAGACGCAGACCAATTCTTTCGGCCACATCCCTGTCAATGCCAAGCTCATATAACGCCTGCCGAACATCACCATACGTCTTGCCGCTTGTGATAATGCCAAAGCGTGGTTTGCTACTGTCCCAGACGATCCGGTCAATTTTGTTTTTCTTGGCAAAGGCAAGTGCTGCAAAAAGCTTATAACGCTGCAATCTGAAGTCCTGCTCACGCCAGACATCTTGGGGGCGGATATGAACGCCCCCTTCGGGCATTTCAAATTCATCATCACCGGGGACAAGGATTTTGCGTTTCTCACGAAAAAGGTCAACAACACCTGTGCTTTCCGCCGTGTCTGACGTAACCTTAAACGCTGTCCAGCAACCGGAATAACGCGACATGGCAATACCCAGGAGGCCATATTCAACAAATTCCTGCATACTCGCAGGGTATAACATCGGTAGCATGGTTGAATAAAATGTATGATCCGACTGATGTGATATGGTTGATGATTTACAGGCATGATCATCACCGGCTATCGCAAGAACACCACCATATGGTGACGTTCCGGCGGCATTGGCATGACGCAACACATCACCGCTTCGATCCACGCCCGGGCCCTTCCCGTACCATAAGCCAAACACGCCATCATATTTGGCACCGCGGTACATATTCACCTGTTGCGTACCCCATACGGCCGTCGCGCCAAGCTCTTCGTTAATCCCTTCTTCAAAATAAATATTTTCGGGCTTTAGGAATTTTTCCGCCTTATGGATCGCATCATCAAAATGGCCAAGCGGCGAGCCACGATAACCGGAAATAAAACCCGCCGTATTAAGCCCCGCTTCTGTATCACGCCAGCGCTGCACCAGTGGAATCCTGACCAAAGCCTGTATCGCCGTCATATAGGCGCGGCCTTCGGCCAGTTCATATTTATCATTCAAGCTGATATTGACACCCATTTCGATGCTCCGCTAAATATCCTGTTCGAAATTAATTTTCACACAAAAATGGCGAAATTTGCTTTCTATTTTTGGTCAAAACACCTATATTGGGAAATAATATATCATAATTTATCGATATAAGGGTAAAAATATGCTTATCGAATTGGATAAAATTGACAAGAAAATTTTAAACGCGATCCAGCGGGATGCGAGTATCACCAATTCGGAACTTGCGGATATGGTAGGGTTATCCGCCGCACCGTGCTGGCGGCGTATCAAACGGCTTGAAGAACGCGGTATTATTTCCCGCCGGGTCGGGCTTCTGGATACCAAGGCACTGGGCCTTAATATCATCGCCTTTGCCAATGTGAAACTCAGCCACATTCAGGAAGATGCGCTTGAAGAATTCGAAGCCGCCGTCACAAAATTTGATGAAGTCACGGAATGTTATACCATCAGCGGATCGATGGATTTTCTGATACGGATTGTCACCGAAAATATGCAGTCATATGAACGGTTTTTGCGTAAAAAGCTGCTCCGCCTGCCTATGGTTAGCGAGGTTAACTCCCACTTCGCGGTGACACAGGTAAAATATACCACCGCCGTCCCGCTGGAGCTTTCATCATAAATCTTGCACGTTTTGACAAAGCACTATATTAGTCTGACCAACAGATCGGACACCCCCATGAGCAAGAAAAAAATATTCGTCAGTTTCGACGCCCCCGATGACCTCTCCTATAAAAAAATCATTGTAGGC
>JAUILB010000341.1 GCA_030432815.1 Alphaproteobacteria bacterium
AAAAGGAAGTGTGCTTTTGAAACCATGATTAACACCGGTAGTCATCATAATGATGTTTGTTGGCCCCGGCGTAATAGACATGGAAAACGCGTAAAATATTGTTGCTACAATGAACGCAAACATCGCCTATCCAGTAATTAACAAATATAAAGCAAGCAGGATTAATGAACTACCCATAATGATGTTGAAAAGTTCGTGATTTTTTTGATCCTGTAAAAATCTTGTTATTTTTGATCCTGCATAGGCCCACACACCCACACAAAATAAAACAACGAAAATGGAGATTGCCATATAGAGCAAGATAGCTTCCGTATTGCCCGCAATATTAAAGGCGGCAATCCCGCCAATACAGGCAGTCCAAGCTTTTGGGTTAACAAGCTGCAAAGCCATACCGTGGAAAAATCCCGGATTGCTGTCATCCGCTTTTTTGATTTCCGTGGGAGCAACAATGATTTTATACCCCATATAACAAATGAACCCGATCCCTATATAAGACAATATCGACATAATTGTCGCATTTTCAGCAATTAAGCCACCAATACCAAACCCCACTAACGCAAGCAGCATGTTAAAGCCGATCATCACACCAAAAGTAAAAGGGAGTGCTTTTTTAAAGCCATAATTAACCCCAGTGGTAAGAGCAATCAGGTTATTAGGCCCAGGCGTGATGCCCATGGAAAAGGCATAAATAAACATTGGTAAAAAAAGTGACATTCCCGCCCTATCCCTGGAAATTCGATAAATAGAGGGCAATGATAATCAGCATTACACCCATGGTCAAATTAAATGCACGCAAGTATATGGCTTTACTTAGAAATCCGGCAATTTTTGATCCCGCATAAGCCCATGTCAGAATACACCCAAGCCCAACAGTACTGTAAAGAAAACCAAAAAGCAGCAAATCATCATACTTGCCAAAAAGGCTGAATGCACTAAGCCCCGCGATGATCGCCATCCATGATTTGGGGTTTGCCAGTGCCAGCAAATATCCCATTATGGGTCCGGGTACACAGCATGCGTTTTTAGCTGCTTTTATTTCTTCACGTGACATGGATATCTTAAACCCAAGATAACCAATAAACAAAGCACCGACATAACCGAGAATTTTAAGATACTCGCCATAATTACCGGACAGTTCACTTAACCCAAGTCCGACAATAGCAACAAGTGACACTGTGCCCGCCATTACCCCAATGGCGAATGGTACTGTACGCTTAAAACCGTAGTTAACACCGTTTGAGAGCATCACAATATTCATTGGTCCAGGTGTAATGGACATTGTAAATACAAAAATTGTCATCGCGATAAATAATGCCATGACACTGCCTCCTTATCTTCATATGTCAATTTGCTTGACATAAAGTTAGCAGCATGTTTTTAATTTGATTAGATAGGATAATTACTTTTCATTGTTCGAAATATTTAATCAATTGGAATTGACGATGATTGATGATTTAAAAGCCATGGCGATCTTTGCCGAAACAATCAAACGTGGTTCTTTCCGTGCTGCAGCAGAAGCACTTGATCTGTCCCCTTCTGTTGTCAGTTATCAGATCACAAAATTGGAAGAAAGGCTTGGTAGTGCCCTAATTTACCGCTCAACGCGGAAACTTTCCATGACCGCTGAAGGTGAAACCCTTTTTGACCACGCCACACAAATGATGGACCAGGCAGAGCTTGGTATCCGCATTGTATCCGGCCATGATCATGCGACCGGACGCCTAAATATCACATTACCGCTTTCCATGAGTGGCGATATTTTAACACAACAACTTGCGGCATTTGCACGGGAAAATCCGGGGATTGATTGCCATTTTATATTTGATGATGCGCGACTTGATCTGGTGGCATTGGGTATTGATATCGCTTTTTCACTAGGCTCGCTTCCCGACAGTTCTCTCAATGTAAAAAGGCTGGGAACCCGCGGGCGCACCCTTGTTTGTTCACCTGATTATCTGTCTCGGCACGAGACGCCGCATCATCCACGTGACCTTAAAGGCTGGAGTTGGATTAAACATGATATTCTTCCCGGGTCCCGAACATTGATAAGCGGAAATGAGCGTATTGAGACAAACCTTACGGGCACCATATCCGCCAACAGTTCCGTTGCGATGGTTGAATTCACAGTAGCCGGGCTTGGTCTTTGTACGGCTGCGGACTGGCTGATTGAAGATCATCTGAAGGAAGGCCGGTTGGTAAGAGTATTGCCTGAATGGGATGTGGAAGCCATGCCGCTTTATGCCGTATGGCATGGGAACATTGGTGATTGCAGCAACACACGCAGGTTATTAAATTTCCTGCGTGATTATGGGATGTGATATCAATTATATCCGTCACAAAATTGCCGTGATGTGTTTCTATTGAATTAAACGTATAGTTTAGCTACATTGCGCAGATGTTAGACCCATTTTGGATAATCGTATGAAACTGATAGTATCAACCATAACCCTGTTCTTATTTATGCTGAGCAGCGCATTTGCCGATCTTGAAAAAGGATATGCCGCTGCGCAGGCAGGTGATTTTGAGACCGCTTTTAATGAATATAAACAGGATGCGGAAGCCGGAAACCCTGAAGCACAGTTTTTATTATCCAATATGTATTTTGATGGTCTCGGCACGACATTTAACAGTGATGAAGGTATGCGCTGGCTACGCGCTGCTGCTAATCAGGATCACCATGATGCCCAATTTTCACTTGGTATGCTCTACGCCAATGGTCGTTATGTTGAGAAAAACGATGTTGAAGCATTCAACTGGTGTCTGAAAGCCGCCGAAAACGGTAACTTGCTCGGATATTTTTCTGTCGCTACATTTTATATGCAGGGTAAAGGAACAGAGGTGAACCAGGCACTTGGTCTGGAATGGCACATGAAGGCCGCGGAACAGGGGCTTTCGGAATCTCAAAATGCATTAAGCATTGTGTATAAAAACGGAATTGGCGTTGAAAAAGACCTGAATAAATCACTGGAATATTTAAAAGCCGCCGCCGCAGGCGGGCATCCGGCCGCCGTAGAGAAGCTAAATTTGCTTGGATTAAGTATAAACCTGGATACAAGCATCCCG
>JAUILB010000342.1 GCA_030432815.1 Alphaproteobacteria bacterium
GTCTTGTATTTTGTATTGTCATTTCAGTCATGTACTCACTATACAACCATTTAATTTTAAAGAAAAATATAAAGATTTATTGTTAATGCAGTATGAATATTTAGTCTTTATGATAAGGATGTCCCTGCAATATTGTAGAAGCACGATATAGCTGCTCGCAAAGCATGGCACGTACCATCATATGGGGCCATGTCATCTGCCCGAATGAGATAAAACCATTTGCTCTTTCTTTTATTTTTGCATCATATCCATCTGCGCCGCCAATTAGAAAAACGAGCACAGATAATCCCTGGTCCTGCCAATTATTTATTTTTTTAGCAAAGGCCCTACTGCGCATTTCCGTACCCCGTTCATCAAGAGCTATTACATGTGCTCCAGCCGGGATTGCGGCTAATAGCAAGTCTGCCTCTCGGGCCATACGATTAGCACCTTTAAGCGGTCTTTTTTCTTCGACTTCTGTGATGTTTACGGACCACGGGCAGCGTTTTAAATAAGTTTCGATAAGATCCTGTTCAGGACCTTTCTTCAAACGGCCTACAGCAATGATTTCGATATTCATTCTACGTTGGGGACATCATCAGCACTTTGCATCTTGTTTGGCGTAAAGTCGGCAGCCCACATTTTTTCAAGATTGTAAAAAGTCCGAACTTCCGGGCGGAAAATATGAACAATCACTGAACCTGCATCAAGCAATACCCAGTCCGCCTTCTCCATCCCTTCTACCTTGCAGCCGTCTGCTGTCGCATGTTTAAGTTTGCGATACAGTTTATCGGCAACGGCGCTGACATGACGCGCTGATCGGCCGGACGCGATTATCATCGAATCGGCGATACTTGTTTTTCCAGTCAGATCAATTTTTATGATTTCTTCTGCTTTATCGTCTTCAAGGGAATTTATAATCAATTCCTGAAGGTCTGCCGCCCTAAGCGGCAAATTCGGACTTGAAGCGTCCTTTAACTCTGATGTGTCTTGCACTTTATAATATGTAACCTCTTGTTTTACATGGTTTTACTACGAATTTCAGTCGACGATGCGGGATTATCTGTCAAGTCGCAAAATACCCACGCCGGCGGCTTCATTCTATGTAATGCCTTTGCCTTATCTTTACCAACTCGGTAATCCTTAAATGCTTTGGCGGCTAAACTATCTAAACTGGCTTTAGAATAACTTGGACGACTGAAAATCGCAAATGGAACTATTTCAGCAATGCTCCGCCAGTCTTTCCATTTGTCAAATTCGGCTAAATTGTCAGCACCCATAAGCCAAACATAATGGTAACGCGGCATCGTTTCCTTTATTTTTCTCAAAGTATCTATTGTGTAATGTGTTTCAAAATTACGTTCAAGTTCCGATATGATGATCCGGTCATCTTTTTTAATGGCTCGTGCCGTTTCTACGCGTTCCTCAAAAGGGGCTAATGTACTTTTGTCCTTTAGCGGATTTCCAGGGGATACCAGCCACCAGATATAGTCAAGAGCAAGAAAATCCAGTGCAGCTTCACTTATTTCTACATGTCCTTCATGTGCCGGATTAAAAGAGCCCCCGAGCAACCCAACCCTCGTATTATGGTCTGACCTGTCCATTTCCTCTTACCTGATATTTATAGCTTGTAAGCTCCGCCAGACCGACTGGCCCCCGTGCGTGCATTTTGCCAGTTGATATACCAATTTCTGCGCCCATACCAAATTCACCACCGTCTGCGAATTGTGTAGACGCATTATGCATCACAATTGCACTATCAACTTCATTTAGAAATTTTTCTGCGTGTTCAGCGGATTCGGTAATAATGCTGTCAGTATGGTTTGATCCAAAATCAGTAATATGATCTATGGCACCCTGTACACCATCAACAGCCCTGACAGAAATAATTGCATCCAGATATTCAGTTGTCCAATCCTCCTCTGATGCTTCAACGGCAGCAGGGAATATTTCCTTTATCATTTTATCGGCCCGAATTTCGCAGCCTTCATCCTGTAGGCGTGATAGAATTACGGGTGCATAGTCAGCGGCAATTTTCTTATCAATAAGCAATGTTTCAGCTGCACCACAAATGCCTGTACGGCGAAGTTTTGCATTTTGGGTGATGTTGGTTGCTTTTTCAAGATCTGCATCTTCATCAATATAGATGTGACATATGCCGTCAAGATGGGCCATGACAGGTACGCGGCTGTCATTTTGCACCCTTTCAATTAATGATTTACCGCCGCGTGGCACAATAATATCCACATATTCAGATAGACCAAGCAATTCACCTACTGCGGCGCGATCCTGTGTTGGGATTAGTTGTATTGAAGCTTCTGGCAAAGCTGCATTTTTAAGCCCTGTGACGAGACATTTGTGAATAGCACGGCTGGAATGGGCACTTTCACTTCCACATCTCAGGATTGCGGCATTGCCGGATTTAAGGCAAAGCACACCGGCATCTGCCGTTACATTTGGCCTTGATTCAAAAATAATACCAACAACACCAAGGGGTACTCGAACGCGCGAAATTTGTAGCCCGTTCGGACGTTCTTTGGTATCAATCACATCGCCAATTGGGTCGTCCAGTTTTGCTATATCTTCAATGCTTTTGGCTATCGCTTCGATGCGTGCATCATCAAGCTTCAGCCGGTCAAGCATAGCCCCGGTAAGGCCCCTGCCTTCGGCGATGGCCATATCCTTGTTATTAGCGGTCATAATAGACTTTTTCTGCGCTCTTATTTCCGCGGCGGCGTTGATCAGAGCATCATTTTTTTGTGCTGTTGGTGCAAGGGCCAGTTTGGCTGCTGCAGCCTTTGCCTGTTTACCAATCTGTTTCATTAACGCTTTAATATCAACTTCACTATTCATAACATTTTCCATATTGCTCAACTCATGACCATATCGCTGCGGTGTATAATTTCTTCACGACCACCATAGCCTAAAATCTGTTCAATTTCGCTACTTTTTACACCAATAATCTGTTTTGCATCTTTTGATGCGTATGCAACCAGCCCCCGGGCAATTTCTTTATTGTTCTTGTCTGTTACTTTAACTGTATCGCCACGCTCAAACTCGCCGGTTACTTTAATAAC
>JAUILB010000343.1 GCA_030432815.1 Alphaproteobacteria bacterium
TAATTTATCTGCGGGGCAGCTTCTCAAGCTTGTCGGGCCGAATGGTTCGGGAAAATCAACACTGCTTAAGACACTTTCCGGACTTATTCATTTCAGGGAAGGTAGCATATTCGTTGATGGTAGGTCATTGGCAAATGAAAACCATATCTCAGAATGTATTGCCTATCTGGGTCATAAAAATGCTCTTAAGCGTGAATTTACGGTTATAGAAAATATTGAGTTCTGGGCCCGGCTTTGGGGGCGTCCTGATAAAGTTGATCAATCCCTGAAAGATATGGGTATTGCCTATCTTAGAGACACACCCGTGCGCTATCTGTCCTCGGGGCAAATGCGCAGAGCTGCCATTGCACGAACGTTATGTCACAGAGCAACAATATGGCTTTTTGATGAGCCAACTGTTGGTCTTGATGATCAGGGTCTCGCACTTCTTTCAAAAACCATGCAACGGCATCTTGAAGCTGATGGCATGATTATTTGCGCGACCCATGTGCCCATAGACGTTCCCAGCCATCAGACACAGATTTTAAATATGGCTGATTTTTCTGTACAGCTTTCCACGTTGGAGGCGCAATGGTTATGATCCGTTTATTCTGGCTCCTCTCAAAGCGTGATATTAAAATCGGCTGGCATGGCGGCAGCACAAGCAGCATGGTGGTCGCATTCTTTATTATCGTAGTGACGTTATTCCCTCTTGGTGTAGGTCCGGAACAAAATATGCTTGCCCGAATTTCGGTCGGTGTAATTTGGGTGGCAGCCCTGCTTTCGTGTCTTTTGTCTCTGGATCGGATTTTTCAGGCAGATTTCGAAGATGGGACACTGGATCAATACGCTCTTGGTCCGCTTTCTCTTGAACTGGCTGTGATTTCCAAGGCATTGGCCCATTGGGTTACAACAAGTTTACCACTTATTTTGATCTCACCACTGCTTGGTATTTTGATGAATATGGATGATCGAGCCTTTTTGCCGCTTATTTATGCCATGCTCGCAGGGTCGCCGGCTCTTTCGCTTATTGGGACAATTGGTGCATCGCTTACCGTTTCGTTAAAGCGCGGCGGTGTGCTTTTATCCCTGCTTATTCTTCCGCTTTATGTTCCGGTGTTGATATTCGGGGTGATGGCGGTTGAAGCATCGGTGCTTGGCACGGGTGGAAATGCACCACTACTGATATTATGTGCGATTACTCTTTTCAGTCTGGCTATAACGCCATGGGCCGCTGCGGCAGCCGTAAAGCTGGCACTGGAGTAATCTATTTTTTCAAGAATTTATTCTGCTAAATGGGTAGGGTCGGTGTCATCTACCACTTTTTTAAGAAATTTGGGCAGGTAAGGGTGCATACGCGTTAACTGGCGACCAATGATTGGCATTCTGCGACGCATTTTCTGCATTTTAATTTTGACCCAAATACTTTCGGATATCAATAAACTTAACCCGACAAGGGCGATAAACTGACCAATAGGCAATGGAAAAGGAGCGGTGATAATACCTCCAATCAGCATTATCCAACCGAGTAAAAGTTTCAGGGGTCTTTTTATAATTTTCCAGTCCATAATACCTAGCAATCTCAAGTCACCTTTTCGGATATTATATATAAATACTATTAAGAAAATAAGAAGGCCTAATTTGGGCACTGTGTCGTTTTTTTTCACTAATTCTTGAAATGTACGTCCAAGAAGGATAGATCAATCCTATGCATAAGTTTGCCAACCCAGCCCGATTCTTGAGGATCAGTAAAATCATAACGCCGTGGTGTTTTATTCTAACGGTAGTTTCGATGGCTGTCGGGCTTTATTGGGGGCTCTTTATCGCCCCCGAAGATTATCAGATGGGAAGTGCTTACCGTATAATATTTGTCCATGTTCCTGCATCATATATGTCAATGTTTGTCTATGGTTTCATGGCGGTTGCCAGTGCGGTGGGCATAATCTGGAAACACCCGCTTGCGGATCAGTCCGCAAGGGCAGCAGCACCGATTGGGGCCATCTTTACAGCACTGGCACTTTTTACCGGAAGCCTGTGGGGTAAACCAATGTGGGGCACATATTGGATTTGGGATGCGCGCCTGACATCTGAACTGGTTCTTCTGTTTTTATATTTTGGTTATCTTGGCGTTTGGGAGGCAATTGAGGACACAGCGAAAGCCGCGCGAGTCGCCGCGATCGTTGCACTGGTCGGGGCCATTAATCTGCCCATAATAAAATTTTCTGTTGATTGGTGGAATACGCTTCATCAACCTGCCAGCATCATGAAAAGCGGGGGTGCCAGCATTCATCCGGAAATGTTATGGCCGCTTCTGATATGTATCCTGGCATTTAACCTGTATTTTGTAACAGTGATTCTTTGGCGGATTGAAAATCTTATCATCAGAAGACAAATCAGAGGGCTTCAGATAAGGCTAGCAGAAGAAGGACAGAACCATGGGTGAATATGCAATTTTTGTCTGGCCATGTTACATTTCGGTAGTGATTCTTCTTGCAGGTCTTGGATATACTAGCTGGACTGCTAAAAAGAAGGCGACTAGAAAACTCGAAGATCTCAAACATCAGCTTGATCAACTGGATAGTCAGGATTAATAATTATGAATATTAACCGTGCCGCTAAACGCAAAAAGAAACGCTTATATCTTGTACTGACATCAATGACCATCCTGGCGATTGCGGTCGGGCTGGTTCTTACCGCACTTCAGGACAGCATCAGCCTGTTTTTAGATCCAACGGAACTTAAAGCCCGCAATCTTCCCGAAGGGGAACATGTACGACTCGGCGGGTTGGTGGCCATCGACAGTTTTATCAAGGATGAAGACGGTCTTACCTATCATTTTGATATTACGGATGGTGCTGAAACAGTAAGTGTTATGTATAAAGGATCTCTTCCTGATCTTTTTCGTGAAGGTCAGGGTGTCGTTGTTGAGGGTGAAGTCCGTAGCACCGGTCCATTTGTTGCAACGGAAGTGCTTGCCAAGCATGATGAAAATTATATGCCAAAAGAAGTCATGGACAGCCTAAAAGAACGCGGTGTTTTCAGAGATCCGGAAGAAGATATATGATCGTTGA
>JAUILB010000344.1 GCA_030432815.1 Alphaproteobacteria bacterium
AGCGGCCTTCCGGTCCTAGTGTACTAAGTAGATCCACGGCATTTTGATAAGTATAACCAGTTGGCGACATATCAAATAAAACAAGGCCTGGCGCAAATGAAACGACTGCAGGAATTGAGGAAAAGATCATTGTTAAATAGATAGCCATTGTTATTATAAACAATATTAACACCAATTTACCCGAGGCATTATTCTGAAGTATTTTGACTAATTTTTTCATTTCTAATTTGTACACTGTTACTTTGAAAGAGTAAAATTAACGAAATAAGGTGACGATCAGTTTTTTCTGATCGCCGCCTTAGTGTCTATACTTTATGATTAAGGACGGTAAGAACTGACCGGTGGCAGTTGTGAGCCCGAAAGGTCATCAGGAATGCTTGTTTCCTTTCTGACCGTATGGGTGAGCGAGCCGATACCTTCTATACTCGCTGTAATCGTTTCACCGTCCACCAGGTACCCCGAGCCCGTTGCTCGCTCGACCCGGCCATCGCCTGTTCCACCGGATGTTCCGCTTTGCAGTACATCACCCGGGAAAATTGTAATCAGCGACGACGCATACTCGATGAGTTCAGGGATATTATGGATCATATCCCCTGCTTTTGCTTCCTGTACGGTTACACCGTCAATAACCAGTGTTTGATGCAGACGCTCCATCGGATCACCATAAAATTCCTTTGGTACAATCCACGGTCCATGCGGCGCAAAGGTATCATGACCCTTGCCGACAAACCAGTCGGAACCGAAGCGGGCACCCCCCGGTGGACGACCGCCACGATCTGATATGTCCATTGCAACCATATAGCCGAACACGTGGTCATAGGCACGATCCGCAGCTATATATTTGCCGCTACGGCCAAAAACAATTGCCATTTCCACTTCCCATTCAATAGCGTCACGCCCGTATGGCATGATGATGTCTTCACCGTCACCGATGATTGCGCCGCGGGTTGGCTTCAAAAACAGGTAAGGAACGCCTCTATTTTCTTGTCGCTCACGGGTCTGTGCCGCGAGCTCTTCTTCAGTACATCCTTCACACGCGTGGGTATAAAAATTTACAGCGGCGTTCATAAGTTTGCTTGGATACTGGATTGGCGCCATGATATCCACCTCACCAACAGGGTGAATAAAACCGGGCTGGTTGCCACTTCCAAGTAAATTTTCTTCTACAAGCCAGTTCACAATCTCGTAAATCCGGTATTTAAGGCCATATTCATATTGTGAAATCAGCCCAATCATATCATCAGGTATATTTACCTTGGGGTACTGCGGGTGCAGCTCCAACGCACGGTTGGCTGCCGCCAAATCGACTATCAGCTGGTCATTTTGGACAACAAGACCAACGGTTGGTATGTCGTTGATGGCAAACGTGCCTACCTTAAACGGTTGAACCGATATAACAGCCTGTGCTGAGACGGTTTGTGGACTGACGAAAACCACCAGTGCCGCAACGAAAATAATGGAAAACAGTGACTTTCTTATCATATCGAACTCCAATGCTTGGCCCGCACGAACGGACAATGTTTATAATTAGTATTCAAGACTCCTCACCCCATGTGAGACTGAAAACGGTATCCCCCCGTCAGGCTGTTGTCCAGTGTTTTGATCATTTTGTTCGTTTGACATATTTTTAAAAGCGACATCAAGTTTATTCATATTGAAAGAAAAGAAAGATAATGCTAGCGTTCTTTCTTTGGGAATTAATTGACCAATTCTTCACGACCTTGGACTGTGAAATCTTATGGGGGTTATAATATTTTCAATAGAAACGATTGATAACTCACCAAAAATTTTGAATTAAACAAAGGTATTATAATGGATATCAGCTCAATCATTGCTTTGGTAGTTCTTGCTTTCATCGCACTTTATGCAATCTCAATTTTCAATAAATTGGTAGCATTAAAAAACCAATTTCAAAATGGCTTCGCGCAAATTGAAGTACAGCTTAAGCGCCGTTATGACCTTATCCCCAATCTGGTAGAAATAGCAAAGGGTTATATGGCCCATGAAAAAGAAACATTAGAGAATGTAATTGCTGCGCGTAATCAGGCATCAGCAGGACTACAAAAAGCTGCGGGAGATCCTAACAATCCTTCAGCGCTTAAAGACTTGGCCGGGGCGGAAGCCGTATTACAGGGGGCGCTTGGGCAGTTAAATTTCGTAATGGAGGATTACCCTGATCTAAAAGCAAACCAAAATATGATGCAGCTCACCGAAGAATTAACATCCACAGAAAATAAAGTAGGTTTTGCAAGGCAGGCATTTAATGACCAGGTCATGGCTTATAACACTTATAAACAAAGTTTTCCGCAGAACTTTTTTGCGGGATTTCTCGGGCATGCTGCTGATGCAACATTACTTGAATTTGAAGACAGTAAAGAAATTCAGGCAGCTCCAAAAGTATCATTCTGACTATGAATTTTTTTGAGTCTCAGGCAAAAGCCAAGAGCCAAACAACCAAACTGATCATCATGTTTATCATGGCGGTGCTTTCTCTTATTATCTTAACAAACCTGTTAGTAATGGTCTTATTTGGATTTCTTCAAACAGACGGGCAACAATCAACACTCACCAGTATAGTAAACCAGTTTGACTGGGGAGTTTTTGGTGTCATTGCTGTGGTGGTGTCATCGGTAGTTTTAGGTGGTAGCTTATATAAAATTAATGACATGTCAGGTGGTGGAAAGCATGTTGCCAAATCACTTGGCGGGACATTAGTGAAACACTCCACAAAAAATTATCAGCAAAAAGTGTTGCTAAATGTTGTTGAAGAAATGGCCATTGCCGCGGGCACGCCGGTGCCCGAAGTTTACCTGCTTAAAGAAGAACAAGGCATCAATGCATTCGCAGCTGGTTTCACGACTGACGATGCGGTTATAGGTGTTACACAGGGCGCATTGGATTATTTTACACGTGACGAATTGCAGGGGGTTATAGCGCATGAATTTAGCCACATCATCCATGGTGACATGCGCCTGAACATGCGCCTTATAGGCGTATTGCATGGAATCCTGCTCATAGGATTGATCGGCTATTATATT
>JAUILB010000345.1 GCA_030432815.1 Alphaproteobacteria bacterium
TGCGGATAGTTCAGAAGTAATGAATAAGATAAAACGTGCTGCAAATGTAACTTATTCTGCACTTACACCAAATGTGCGGGGCATGACGGATGCGCTAAAGGCCAATGTTGATGAGGTGGCAATTTTTGCGGCAGCTTCGGAAAGTTTTAGCCAGAAAAACATAAATTGTTCAATCGAAGAAAGTCTTGAACGATTTAAACCGGTAATGGAACTTGCGCGCGAAAATAAAATACCGGTAAGAGGTTATATATCATGCGTTACGCACTGTCCTTATGAGGGGCGTGTTCCGACAGAACAGACGGTGAAGCTATCTGAACATATGCTGGAAATGGGGTGCTATGAGATTTCGTTGGGTGATACGATTGGAAAAGCCCATCCAGAAGATATCAAAAATTTATTAAATAGCTTCACAGGTTCCATGCCAGCTGAAAAGCTGGCTCTTCACTGCCATGATACGTATGGCCATGCCCTGGAAAACATTAAAACGGGCCTGGATTACGGTATAAGGACTTTTGATAGTGCAATAGGCGGACTTGGCGGATGCCCTTATGCAGAAGGGGCGACCGGGAATGTTTCAACAGAAAAGGTTGTTGCGCTTCTTGATGATTTGGGATTTGAAAGCGGTGTAAATATCCAGGAACTGAACAAGGCCGCAAATTTCATAAAAAATGAATTATTAAAGATCAAGAATAGAAAAGGAAACTGATGGATGACTTCCTGCCCAACTTTAAATTTTAATCACGGTGACGACATAAATATGCTTCGTGATATGGTTCAGAAATTTTCAGCTGCCGAAATTGCGCCAAGAGCGGAATCTATTGATCAGAAAAATGAATTTCCAAATGACCTTTGGCAAAAATTTGGAGAGCTTGGATTATTGGGTATGACGGTTTCCGAAGAATATGGTGGATCTGATATGGGCTATCTGGCACACACAATTGCCGTGGAGGAAATTTCCCGTGCATCAGCAAGTGTGGGCCTTAGCTATGGGGCCCATTCAAACCTTTGTGTTAATCAGATCAATCGAAACGGAAATGAAGAGCAGAAAGAAAAATATCTGCCAAAACTGGTATCAGGTGAACATGTGGGTGCCTTGGCAATGAGCGAAGCAGGAGCAGGTTCAGATGTTGTAAGCATGAAGCTTAAAGCAGAAGATAAAGGTGATCATTTCCAATTAAACGGAACCAAAATGTGGATTACAAACGGCCCTGACGCGGATGTGTTGGTAGTCTATGCCAAAACGGATGCAACTGCAGGATCGAAGGGTATCACGGCCTTTATTATTGAAAGTGATTTTCAGGGTTTTTCAACGGCCCAGAAGCTTGATAAATTGGGTATGCGTGGATCAAATACATGTGAACTTGTTTTTGATAACTGCATCGTACCAAAGGAAAATATACTAGGTACCGTTGGTTCGGGTGTCAGGGTCTTAATGTCAGGGCTGGATTATGAAAGGGTGATATTATCGGGTGGCCCGCTTGGCATAATGCAAGCCTGTCTTGATATTGTTATACCTTATATTCATGACCGTCAGCAGTTTGGAAAATCAATAGGTGAATTCCAGCTTATCCAGGGGAAGGTGGCCGATATGTACACTGAACTTAATGCCTGTAAAAGCTATGTTTATAGTGTTGCTGATGCCTGTGATCGTGGTGAGACAACAAGGATGGATGCAGCTGGTTGTATATTATATGCTGCAGAACGGGCAACACAAATGGCCCTTCAGGCGATTCAATGTCTTGGTGGAAATGGTTATATCAATGAATTTGCGACTGGTCGCTTGTTGCGCGATGCGAAGCTTTATGAGATAGGGGCGGGTACAAGTGAAATACGTAGAATGTTAATCGGAAGAGAGCTTTTCGAGCAGACGAAATAATGTGTTATGTTATAACGCTACGCAAACACAGGTTGCATTTTATAAAAAAACGCTTGGCATAAATGATCGAATAGATTAAGTAGTCATCTTCAGTACCTTAAAATTATTACAAGTTTAATTTCCAGTAAAATTTAGTATTTCTGCGTAAAGTTGAATGGATAAAATTAACTATCCAGGGTAGTTCATATTACGGTTGATAATATAGCTTCCAATCCTGTCTGCAATGTTAATTGATATGGGGAAGGTTTTGTTCTGAATAGTATTTAGATATATCAAAAACGAACTAATATTAAGGATTTGTTAATAATTAATAAGGATTATTTAATATGTTTAGTTTGCGTGACCTTTGGGGAACACTGAATGAAAATTGAAGATAAGCAGTTGAGCAAAAAAGATATAGAAGTATCACATATTGCTGAAAAAGCAGCAGAATTTCTAAGAACATTAGCAAATCCTAATAGACTAATTATCCTTAACCGATTGATGAGGGGCGAAGCCTGTGTCGGCGATCTTGAAAAAAGTCTTAGCATTTCACAGTCAGCATTGTCACAGCATCTTACGCGCATGAGGAGCGAGGGAATTTTATCAAAAAGACGTGAAAGTCAGCAGATATTTTATTCGATTAGTGATACGCGCGTGGGGAAATTTATCGACATTGTTGGTGAATGTTTTGGCCAAAATAAATAGCCTTTAGTATCTTGCTTTCCAAATAAATAGAAAATCAAAAATTACTACACTTAGCTAATAAATTAGAATATTATAATATTATTAAGTTCCACTATAAGTTTAATATCAATTATTTTTTAGATCCAATTTGACCATTTTGCGAAAGCAAAATTGCAATAGGCCTGGTCTTTGGAAATTCCGAGAATATAATCATCAGAATTACAGTGAATGGGACACTAAGGAACATTCCGGCTATCCCCCATATGCTTCCCCAAACAGCCAGTGAAAGCATTACAACAAGCGGACTTAGATTAAGAGAATTACCCATAAGCCGTGGTTCAAGTATATTTCCAATCATAACCTGAATAATGCCAAGTGATGATATTATAATTAAAAATGGCGTAAATGTTGGAAACTGGACAAGGCTTAGAAGTGCAGGAAATAAAACAGCCAGCATTGA
>JAUILB010000022.1 GCA_030432815.1 Alphaproteobacteria bacterium
GTATTTCTGATATGTATTTTAGGGAATATCGCAATGCTTTGCGGTTAAGTACATCCGATAAATACACGGTTGAAATTGATATGGATGCCCTTAGAAAACTATATAGCTATGTACTGGCTTTCAGTGATCAGGAAAAATATAATAATGCAGCGTTGATTGTTGACCATATTCGCAAGGGCATTGTACAAAATGACGATCTTATTTTAAGCAAAGGGGGACTTGCCAACTATTTTGCATTAACAGAAAGCCGTCAAATAATCGAAAACCTGATTTCAATTCAACGAACTTTGCTTGCCAGCTCAAATAACCATCAAATGCGTGACAAATTAAGTGCGGATTCTGAATTTATTCCTAAATTCAATAAATCTGAAAATGCAAAGGAGAATGAAATTATTTTACAGACAAAAGTCGGAAATGCTTTCAAACAACTTGGTGAGCGAATTTTAATTGATGATCGTTATTCAGAATATTTAATAAGAAGCGCTTTGGATCTTATTGATAATATTTTAGTCGATATGAAGAATAGTGAAATAAATCAGGTGGCACAATCGCAGTCTGAATTGTTAAGTGTTATGAGCAGCCTGAAAAGATCACTTGATAAACCGCTCGCCAAATCTCCGGAACTGCAAAACATACTTAGGGAAATAAGTAAGGAGCCAGCATCCTGATTAATGAACGTTTAATTTTGCAGTAAGAACATCATCAACGGCGTGACAAATTTCGTCAAGAGAGAATGGTTTGCTTATTACATTATGTATCAGGCTACCCATATTATGTGCCCGTTGTTTTTCATGGACAAAGCCCGTCATCATCAAAATTGGCATCGCCGGATATTCCGCTGTTACTTTCAAGGCCAGTGATATACCGTCCATGACGGGCATAATAATATCCGTAAGAAGTAGATCATATTGATTATTTTCCAACTCAACAATAGCCGCACCACCGTCGGCAACGCCGATAGCTTCATGACCGCGTAGTTTAAGTGCGCGACAAATAAATGTGCGCACTGCAACTTCGTCTTCAGCGATTAATATCTTAGCCATTTTCAAACCTATTGATTGCGTATTAAGCCATCAATACACTTAAAACCTTTATATTTTATTATTTTTTAGCGGCTATCTAAAATACTGACGCTGATGTCCCGGGCCTGGGATGGAGGGTTTGGCAGTGATGTTTCAAAGGTCACTCTTTCACCGGGGTTTACTAATTCTGTTAAAGTCGAAAAATTCCAGCTTCTCAAACTCTGGCCTGTAGCATCTTTCAATGTAGCGATGAGTGACGGAATCGTCTGTGTGTCTGAAGATATATTTTCGACATACCCTTTTATATATAATTGCGATACATTATTTTCCTGTTCGATCCTTGGTTCCAGGCCACCTACAATTAGAAGTTCACTGATAGGTATTTGTCGTGGTTCTACTGGGCCATCCGGGGTTGTTTCGTTATTCAGTCCAATGGCTGTATATAACTTATTTGTAGCCGGCCAACTTGAAACAATGGTTTCCTGAAAAATTAGAAAAGCACTTATAACGGCAGTAACAAATACCACTAATGACACCCAACCCACTTTATTGGAACCGTATTTCTGATTTTGCAGTGCCGGCAGGTTCGATCCCTTGGGGATAGGGCGTTGCCTTTTTTTAGGCTGATTGAATGGAAATTCACTAATATCGTTATTCGCTTCCGCCGCCGCTTCATGATTTTCAGCTGTGGGGTTGGAAGCGGCAGTTTCGTTTTCTCCTTCTTTTGGATTCTGGGGTTCCTCTGGTGTTGATGTTACAATTTCGATATCATCTTCTGGTTTATTTTCAAACCAGCTATGGCGACATTTTGCACAACGGACAGTTCGACCACGCGGCATAAGGGCACTTGGGTTAACAACATATCTTGATTTACATTCTGGGCATGTGAGAATCATATATTCCGCCCGTTTCCTGCTTCTGTGATTAAGTAAAAGCTCGTTATAGTATGCGTATTCATGATTATCAATAGCCTACTCATACACATGTTTATAATTCGCTTACCTTATATTGGATTAAAAAAGAAAAAGATTTATTAACAAATCATAAACCGAAAGGAGCATGGAATTTTAATGACAGCACCTTTATCAAATGTGATGCCTTAAAATAAGCCAATTACAATTGCATTATTAAAATTACTGTGGTCTAAACAATAAATTCATAAGCCGAAAATTAAGGGATCAAAACTTGGTGGAATTTCGAAATGTAAGCATGAGCTACGAACGCGGATATGACGTGTTAAAAGACATTTCGTTTAATTTGCCATCGGGTTCAATGCATTTTTTAACGGGCCCCAGTGGGGCTGGAAAAACGTCTCTTCTTAAATTAATGTATCTGGCACACCGCCCTACACGTGGTGAGATAATGATGTTTGGACGGGATGTTGCGAAGTCTGTACGCGAAGACTTACCCAAACTACGCAGAAGAATAGGTGTTGTTTTTCAGGACTTTAGATTACTTGATCACATGACAGCAGTTGAAAATGTAGCGTTGCCCCTTAGAATAGCGGGAGGTAGCGGCGCACATATAAATGAACATGTAGAAGAGTTACTTGTCTGGGTTGGGTTGAAGGACAAAATGAGCTCATACCCGTCTACCCTATCGGGCGGTGAAAAGCAGCGGGTTGCAATCGCAAGGGCTGTTATACGCCGTCCAGATATACTGCTTGCTGATGAACCTACAGGGAATGTTGATCCGGAAATGGCAGAACGGCTTATGTATCTTTTTGTAGAACTGAATAAGCTTGGTACGACAACGGTTATTGCGTCTCATGATAATGGACTGGTTGAAAAGTTCGGATCAGCGCGTCTTCATCTTGTCGGCGGAAAATTGCTACATTTGGAAGGAACTGGAAAAAGACCGGAGTTGGGAGAAAGCAAGGAATGAGAACTCCTTATGATTTTCTGCCGGACGTAAGTAAACGTGAAGCAACAAAATTACTGCCATGGGTGATGGCTATAATGGTTTATTTGAGCGCACTTGCCGCCACGGGTAGTTTAGTTTTACATTCAGGGTTTGATGATTGGGCCAGTAGTTTACAGGGACGCGTCACGGTGCAACTTACAGGTGAAAACCGGGAAGAGATGAACGATCAATCTTCCCGAATACAAGAGGTCCTTAGGGCCACACCGGGTGTGGAGTTGGTCAGACCATTGACAGAAGATGAAATCAGGTTGCTTCTGGAACCGTGGCTAGGAGCAGGTAATATTACCGAAGACCTTCCGGTTCCCATTATGATAGATGTTGAAACCAGTGATAATATTTATGTTAATCTTGATGCGCTTGAAAGCAAAATAAAGCAGATCAGTGATAATGTTTATCTGGATGATCATGCAAAGTGGCTGGATGATTTTCTAAGGCTGGCTTATACGGTTGAATCAACGGGACTTGGGATACTTGTTTTGATTTTGCTTGCGTCTGTTTGCATCATAATATTCGGCACAAAATCCAGTATGTCTGAGCATAAAGGAACAATTGAAATCATGCATTTGATGGGAGCACATGATTTAATGATTGCCAAGGCGTATCAAAACAGATTTATGAAATATGGCCTTAGAGGTGGCGTAATAGGATTAATTTTATCTTTTATAACGGTTTACGGATTGTTGATTCTTGTGCAAAATTTATCTGGTGGATTTGTTGAAACACCGACGCTTCCCTATTTGAAAATGTCGTTACTGCTCCTGTTTCCGTTAATATTCGCAGCACTCACTATGATAACGGCGCGAATTACTGTTATGCGGGAACTGGCAAGAATGGTATAATTCAGCATGCGAACGATCGTTTATATATTGATCATATTTTTTATTTTGTGGTTTGGGGGATACGTTTGGTATTTATACGGCCTTGCTGATAACCATGTAGAAAATCAGGATAGAAGCGATGCAATTGTCGTCCTGACGGGTGGGCCGAATAGATTGGATGTCGCTATCAGTCTTCTGGAAAAAGAATATGCGGGGAAACTGTATATTTCCGGGGTCGACCAAAAAGTTACACGCGGTGAACTGTTAACATTACTTGGCACAAGTCCTGAACTTGAGGAATGTTGTATCGAAAGCGGTAGTCAGGCAACGGATACTGTTGGTAATGCTATTGAAACCTTAAAATGGGCAAAACAGAATAATATTAAAAGCATACGTGTTGTAACCGCATTGGAGCATATGCCCAGAGCCATGGTTGAATTTAGACGGTTTATGCCTGACTTAATTTTAATAGAGCACCCGGTTGGCACCTGGCAGTCGGACAGTGTAAATTATTTCAGTCTGTCACAGGAATATAGTAAATATATTGTCAGTCTTCTCAGAGCGAAAGCATCAGGTCAGCTTTATGACAATATATCAGAGAGTTAAGTTAAAAAGGAGAACCGTCAGTGCGCTTTCTGCGTTCTAGTTTGTTTAAGATATTATTTTATCTTTGGACAGCCTTATTTTGTATTTTATATCTGCCCTTTTTTTGGTTGCCAAGGAACGGTCTGATTGAATTTCAGCGTGTATGGTCACATGGTGTCCGTTTTTTGTTACGCATGATTATGAATATACGAGTTGAAGTTCTTGGCGCTCATAATATCCCGAAAGGTGGAGCACTTATTGCCATGAAACACCAATCGTCCGTTGATACCTTTATTATGCATACGATAGTGTCCCATCCTGCATTTGTTATGAAAAAAGAACTTCTTAAGATACCACTTTATGGACGGTTTTGCCTGAATACGGGAATGATACCCGTAGATCGCGATGGAGGTGTCAAAGCACTGAAATTGCTTATGCAGGATAGTGCGTCAGCAATCAGCCAGGCCAGGCAACTGATTATATTTCCGGAAGGATCACGGTCACTGCCGGGCCAGCATATTGAATATCAGTCCGGTATTTTTGGAATTTATAAGTATACTAAGGAACCTGTTATCCCCGTCGGCCTTAATTCAGGTGTTTATTGGCCGAAGAAAGGTGATTTGATCCCGGGCGGATCAATCATACTTGATTTCATGGAACCGATTGAAGCTGGATTATCTAAAGACGAGTTTATGGAACTTCTTGAGCAAAAAATTGAAACGTCAAGCAACCGTCTTATGCCTGTAATTAGTAATATTTCGTAAACATTTCCCGCGTAAAGTCATATTTCACAAAGAAAACTGCAACGTTATAAGGAAACTGAAAATGAGAAATCTACTTTGCACAGTCATGTGTTTAACAGTGTTTGGTGTTGCCCCTGCTGCCAAAGCTGCTCCTGGTGATGTAGCCCTGGGCCTTAAGGCTGGAACGCTAGGTGTAGGACTTGAGCTTACAATGGAAGCAATGAAAAATGTCAATGTTAGATTTGGTGGTAATTACTTCAAGATTAGTACAGAAGTTGAAGTAGAGGGTAATGATTATGATCTTGATCTTAAGCTAAATAGTTATACTGCACTGGCAGATTGGTTTGTGACTGATGGTTCGTTTCGTGTAACGGCGGGTGCATTTATAAATGAAAATGGCCTTAATGGTGCGGCGCTACCAAGCAATACATATGAAATTGGTGATACTATTTATACCTCGGATCAGGTTGGTGCATTAACAGCAGATGTGAAATTTGCAACTTTAGCACCGTATCTGGGAATAGGCTGGGGTAATCCGCTTGCGGATGACAGTGATTTGACATTTATGGCAGATCTGGGAATTGTTTTTGCCGGAAAACCAAAATTGGATATCATGTCAACGGGAGGAACATTGTCAAATGATCCTACACTGGAAGCCAATATTGCGCAGGCAGAGCAGGATTTTCGTGATACCGATGAAATTTCACTTCTTCGATTTTATCCGGTAATATCAATAGGTTTAAATTATCGTTTTTGATAAGTGCTAAGATAGGGTATTAAGAGAGTCTGATTTTTCAGGCTCTTTTTTTATGGAACGGTAAAATAGATATGCGTATCAAATTTCTTGTAGGTTCAGTATTATTGCTTGTAGGCGGGTACAGCTTCTTTTGGTATTCATTAGCTGAAAAAGCGGAACAAACCACCCTAGACTGGATAGAAAATAGTGAAAGCAGACTTGGCGGGATCAAAGCATTTGTCGGCGATGTAACAGTCAGTGGTTTTCCATACAGGATTGTTGTTGAAGCGTCATCGTTTAATGCTGAAATTCCAGCGGGACGTATAACACAGGATGTTGTTTCCGTTAATGTGCCGGCGGTTTCAGTTGTTTTTCAGCCGTGGGAGCCAAATCATGCCATCATCCTGACAGATTATTTTGATGCCGTGGTGGGATCATTGAGGGAGCCTGATCTAAATATCAGTTTCGACGGAGTGAGGTCTTCTGTCATCTTAGACCCGGATACCATGTCACTGAATAATTTATCTGTGGTTTTTGATAAAATAGACTGGTTTACGAATTCTGTTCGGGAAGAAACAAATGTTTCATATCTGGAAGAGGCTGAATTTCATTTACGCCGTGCGACCGGAATAGCAGAAGATCAGTTAAGCTACGATCTGCCCGTCAACCGCGCTATTTATTTCAAAGCAAACAAAGCAAAAATACAGGAGCTTTCCAATACTATTTTAGGTGAGAGCTCAGATCAGCTCAAAATTGAAGCATTACTTCACGCCAATGAGCAGCCTGATTACACGAAAACCGCACTTGCTAAATGGAGGGACGATGGTGGCACGCTAAGTATTCGTACATTTGAATATGGTACGTCTTCGTCTTCAATTAATTTAGCGGGTGATGTCACATTGGATGAAAGCTTCAAACCCCTTGGCGCATTTGATGCAAATATTACTGGTTTAGCAAATATGTTTATGAAACTTTCTGAAAATGAAGAGTTGCCGGAATTGACGCGGTCATTACTTAGAAGTCAGGCACAGAATGAATCGCTGAATGATGAAGTACCACTTTCCATCAGTATGCAAAATGGGCAGCTTTATATTGGCCCAATAATGCTTATGGAACTTTCGGCGGTTATTAAATAAATCAATCGTCCAGATCGCGGCCAAAATTAATGATGTTGTCTTCCTGCCCTGCGTCAATGATCTGTTTTCTTATCTGGCGGGTTTTTACAAACATATCATAAAGCGCATCACCATCATCCCAACGGATAGCACGCTGAAGTGCTGAAAGGTCTTCGCTGAAACGTCCCAGCATTTCCAGCACTGCTTCTTTGTTATTTAAAAATACGTCCCGCCACATGGTCGGGTTAGAAGCCGCAATTCTGGTAAAATCACGAAAACCACCGGCAGAGAATTTAATCACTTCTGATTTGGTTACTTCTTCAAGATCACGGGCTGTGCCAACAATATTATAAGCTATTAAATGAGGCACATGGCTCGTTATGGCGAGAACTTTATCATGATGGTCAGCGTCCATAATTTCTACATTGCTTCCGAGCATTTCCCAGAATTTACTTAACCTGTTTAAGGCTTCTTTATCGGTGTTTTCTGCCGGCGTAATAATCGACCATCGATCATGAAACAGGCTTGCATAACCTGCAGTTGGCCCGGATTGTTCGGTACCAGCAACTGGATGGGCAGGAATAATATGTACCTCATCCGGTATATGTGGTTTCAGCATACCTAAAACGGCCCCTTTAATACTGCCTACATCAGATAAAGTGGCCCCGGGCGCAAGTTTTTGAGCAATGGTCTTCGCGATTGAAGAATATGTGCCGACAGGGGTCGCAAGAATAACCAGATCTGACCCGATCACTGAGTGAGCAAGATCAGGTGAAAGCTCATCAACGAAACCTAATTCATTTATGGCATTAATATATTCAGGGTTGTTGTCATACCCGATAATCCGGTTCGTTATGCCGCCTACTTCTTTAATGCCACGGGCGATTGATGAGCCTATAAGACCTAAACCTATAATTGTTATTTGATTATAAAGGGTCATTTATTTTCCAGAAATTCCCGAAGTAGCCGGATTACTTCTTTGTTTTCTTTTTCAGTTCCGATTGTCAGCCTAAGAAAGTTATCAAGCCCCTGGCCACTATAATAACGTAAAATATAGCCATGCTGTGTCAAATAATCATTTGCTGCTGCTGCTGATTTGGTAACATCATCAAACCTGAACAAAATAAAATTAGTAACACTTGGTATCACAGTTAATCCTAGCGATGTAAGCTCTGACGATAGCCATTTTCTCCATTTTGTTGTGTGCTCTATTACTTTTTGTTCAAATTCAGTGTCTTTTAATGCGGCGACCCCAGCGGCCTGCGTGCAACTTGGTATGTTAAATGGATCGCGACATTTATCAAGTGTTTGGGCTATTTTTTCAGGCGCATACCCCCAACCAAGACGAAGTGCTGCAAGCCCGTATAGTTTTGAAAATGTCCTTGTCATAAAAACATTGGTCGATTGATCGACCAGATCAATGCCGGATGAATAATCGGCTTCTTCCATAAATTCGGCATAAGCAGAATCAAGGACAAGCAAAACATCATCAGGAACATTTCTCCATAATCTTTCGACTTCTTTTTTCGGGATATATGTACCTGTCGGATTATTCGGGTTAGCGATGAAAATCAATTTGGTTTTATCATTTATCGCGGCAAGAATATTATCAACATCTGCTGTGTAATTTACATCGGCTACTTCTATAGCTATTGCGCCGACAGACTTAATGGCGATTGGGTACATTGAAAAACTGTGCGCGACGAATATGGCCTCATCGCCCGGTTTCAGGTATGCTTTACATGCAACTTTCAGCAGTTCATCAGAACCTACCCCACACACAATCCGGTTTGCGTCAATATCATATTTTTTAGCAAGCGCAGCTCTGAGTTCAGTATAGACGGGGTCAGGATAACGATAAAGGTTTGGTGCTTCCTCGATATAGGCTTCCATTGCCATAGGACTTGGCCCAAGGGCGCATTCATTCGCTGAAAGCTTAATTGGTTTTATCTGCCCATCAACCTTTGATTTTCCGGCGGCATAAACATCGAGCTCTTCAATCCAGCTATGTGTTTTAGGACCATTCATCTTTCTGACCTTACACGTATTCATTATCGACCCTGTCTGATCTACACGGATAATAGAAAATTAACTACAAAAAAATATAAGTTTTATATGTTTATTGGCACTTTGTGATGCTTTTTTCTCTGCATTACCAAAGAACAGTTGACTTACAAACCTGCAAAGGTAGAAAACTAAGACATAAGCAGATCGGATAAAATATTAAAATGACGATGAATACAGATGAAACAGGAGAAGATGACGGTTTTGCCGAAGTGGTTACCTTAGGCAAAGATGCTCCGTTGCGTCTTTCATCTGGTGAAACGCTATCACCTTTTAATGTTGCCTATAAATGCTGGGGCAAACTTAATAAAACCAAAAGTAATGCTATCCTTGTCTGCCATGCTTTAACAGGTGATCAATATGCGCGCGGGAAAAATCCGATTACAGGCAAGGAAGGCTGGTGGCCGAAAGTTATAGGTCCAGGACTTCCGATCGATACAGATAAGTATTTTGTAATCTGCCCCAATGTGCTTGGTTCATGCAGCGGCAGCAGTGGGCCAAAAGAAATTAATCCCAAAACGGGTGAGCCTTATGGACTCGATTTTCCGGTAATCACCGTTGCCGATATGGTTTCAGCGCAGGTTAGACTTGTGGATTATTTGCAGATTGAAAAACTTTTCTCCGTGGTCGGAGGATCAATGGGGGGAATGCAGGTGATGCACTGGGCGGTTAATCATAGAAACCGTGTCAAAACGGCAATTTGTATAGCGTCCACCTGGCGCCACTCTGCGCAGAATATTGCCTTTCATGAAGTAGGGCGACAAGCGATAATGGCTGATCCAAACTGGTACGAAGGACGTTATTTCGAAAAAAAAGATAACCGCCCACATGCAGGATTATCCGTTGCAAGAATGGCGGCGCATATTACCTATATGTCAGAAAAAAGCCTGACGTCAAAATTCGGTAGGAATTTACAGGACAGAGAAAAACTTACCTTTGGATTTGATGCGGATTTTCAGATTGAAAGCTATCTTCGTTATCAGGGAATATCATTTGTGGATCGCTTTGATGCCAATAGTTACCTTTATATAACAAGGGCGATGGATTATTATGATATTTCAGTAGAATTTGGTGGAAGTTTAACGGCAGCCTTCGAAGGGACGCCGGTAAAATTCTGTCTCATGTCATTTACGTCAGACTGGCTTTATCCGACATCGGAAAGCAAGGAGATCGTAAGGGCTCTTAACGCCGTTGGCGCACAGGTAAGTTTCGTTGAAATTGATATGGATAAGGGGCATGACAGTTTTCTACTCGATTGTCCGGATATGTTTAATATCATTTCAGGGTTCCTGGAAGCAGAAGATGATTTTTCTGAAAGGGACAGATCATGAATAACGACCTTAATCATCCAAGAGCATCGGATATTCGTGTTGATTTGCTTTTGATTGCCACTATGATCCCGGAAGGATCACGCGTACTTGATGTGGGGTGTGGTGACGGTGCTTTGCTAGATTATCTTCGTCGTGAAAAAAACGTGGATGCACGCGGCATTGAACTTAGCCCTGAAGGGGTTAAAAAAAGTGTTGCAAAAGGACTTTCGGTTATCCATGGAAATGCCGAAGAGGAAATCAGCCATTTTCCCGATAATAGCTTTGATTATGTGATCCTTAGTCAGACATTACAGGCAATGACAAGGCCGGACCGTATTTTACAGCAATTATTACGGGTTGGAAAAAGGGCAATTGTTTCATTTCCAAATTTTGGAAACTGGAGGGTAAGGCTTCACCTGATGCTATTTGGCAGGATGCCCGTTACCAAATCACTGGATTATCCGTGGTATAGTACCCCAAATATACATTTTTGTACGATCCGGGATTTTGTTAATCTTTGTCGCGAGCTGGATATAAAAATTGAAAAAAGCATGGCAGTAAATAGTGTTGGCGGACGCATGGGTCTTAATGCAATGGCGCTAACAAATTTACTGGCAACGCAAGGGCTTTACGTTTTAACGCGTGAATGATTTGTTCTATGCGTTCCAACAATTACAGGTTTTGGTATTATTTTTTGTGTTACCTCGGCAGGATTACCTGCGTAAATTTGTTTTTCAGCTTCTATGATCAGTACACCCGCAAACCTGTTCCACCATCGCTGACCGGTTTTTTCCAATGTGGCAAGTGCCGTTAGCATTGTTCTGCTTTTAAATGGTGGCAGAAACAATGCCGATGTCCATCTTGTGGGGCTTAGCATGTTTTTTGAAAGTATATCCCTGACCTGACCTGCGGAAAATGGCTTGCCATGTCCAAAAGGCGTTGCTTCCGACCTGCACCAGGGCCCCAATCTGCTGGGTACGATGATGATTATACGTCCGCCCGGAGCCAGTGACCGCCATACCTCACGCAGCAACTGTTTGCTGTGGTCGGTATGTTCCAGACAATGAACAATGATTATGCGATCCATACTGGCTTCTTTGATTGGTAGATCCGTTTCCCGGGCAAGCACCGTTAAGTTGCCGTTATAAGGGGCATTTTCTTTATGGCGTGGCCACCTCATTACACCCTGTAAGCTAGGCATTACAGATACTGTATGGTCTGCTTCTTCCATCAATGTTTTTAAGAACGGCGGTGCATAACCAAGTCCCATTATGTCCATATTGCTGACATTTGGCCAAAGGATGCGAATTTGCCGGCGTATCAATCGTGAGGCAATTTTACCAAGTGGGGACGCATAAAATTTTCTAAGTTCAGTGACATCCTGATACATTTGTATGTTTCCTAAAATATATCTGCATTCAGTATATCGGAATAAGGACGAATGCCAATATTTTTAAGGCTTAAAAATATTCGGCCCACCTTGGAACAAGGGGGGCCGAAAAGAGAGGGGGAAGTTATTAAGGTCTCTATCAACACAATCTTTTTAAGAGACGATATAACATAACATTATTATGATGGGTTGGCAAGATATTTTTTAGACTCTAATGATTAGGCCGTAATATAAGGCTAAAACTACTTGTTTCTTGCCAAAAAATCATACAGACTGCCGTGTAAATGAGGGAAATGGGAAGCCACGAAGTAGGTAGAAACATGAAATTAATTAAATATGCAACCATAGCCACCCTGACATTGTTTCTTCAGGGTTGTGAAGACAATACGAACGTTGATCAGGAACAAATGACGGTTTCGGATCAAATTTCCGGTATTACATTTGACAGCATGGATACTGCTATTCATCCCGGTGATGATTTCTTTGAATATGTTAATGGGACCTGGTTAAAAAATACCGAAATTCCATCTGATAAAAGCCGGTACGGGTCATTCAATATATTACGTGATAACGCGGAAGAAGATGTAAGAACCATTATTGAAGAAGCTTCAGCATCAGGCGCAGAAAAAGGAAGTGCGGAACAAAAAGTAGGCGATTTATTCAAATCCTATATGGATATGGAAACACGAAATGCGCTGGGATTAAAACCGCTCGAAGAAAGAATGGCAACGATTGATGCCATTTCCGATCTTGCCGGTATGTCAGCATATTTGGCGGATGCGGGTAAATATTCGCTCAGTACGCCGCTGGCAGTTTATATCAGTGTTGATGCAAAAATACCGACACAATATTCCCTTCATTTCTATCAGGCAGGGCTAGGGTTGCCGGACCGCGAATATTATTTTAACGAAGATGAAAGATCGGTCGAAATAAGGGAAAAATATGTTACGCATATCGCAAAAATGTTTGAACTGGCAGAGCTTGAAAATGGTGAAGCTGCTGCGCAGACGATTATGGATCTGGAGACTAGGTTAGCAGAACATCACTGGCTTAAAGAAGACAATCGTGATGCCACTAAAAGATATAATAAATATACTAGAGACGATTTAGACACCCTGCTGTCTAACATGGATATGGAAGTGTATCTGGATATTACAGGTGCGGGGGATATTCCGGATGCAGTTATAAACCAGCCAAGTTTTTTTGAAGGGTTTAATGCGCTCTTGGTGGATGTTGACCTGAACAGCTGGAAAACATATCTCAAATGGTCTTATCTCAATGATATGGCGACCAGATTAAATAAAGAGTTGGACGATCAGAATTTTGAATTTTACTCAAAAACGCTCAGCGGTGTTGAAGAACAGCGTCCGATGTGGCGTCGTGCCGTGTCCGTCGTAAGTGGAAATCTGGGTGAAATGGTTGGCGAAGTTTATGTTTCCAAACATTTTAAACCGGATGCCAAAACCCGCATGGTGGAGCTGGTTGATAATTTGATTAAATCCTATGAGACAAGCATCAAAGAGCTTGACTGGATGGGTGAGGAGACAAAACAGAAAGCACTTGTGAAACTATCCAAATTTACACCTAAAATCGGTTATCCGGATAAGTGGAAGGATTATTCTGCGCTTGAGATAGAACCTGATGATCTAGTAGGCAACATGGATCGGTCAGCACTTACCATCCATAATCGCGAACTCGCAAAACTTGGGGGCCCGATTGATAAAACCGAATGGTTTATGACGCCGCAAACAGTAAATGCCTATTATAATCCGACCATGAATGAAATTGTATTTCCGGCGGCGATATTGCAACCCCCGTTCTTTAACATGCCTGCTGATGATGCTGTTAATTATGGCGCGATTGGCGGTGTGATTGGTCATGAGATTGGCCATGGCTTTGATGATAGCGGTAGCCGTTATAATGGTGATGGTGCGCTTGAAAACTGGTGGACAGAAGAAGATAGTGAAAAATTTGCTGCAAGAACGGGCGCATTGGTAGCACAGTATGATAAATATGAACCACTTCCCGGAACGAATGTGAATGGTACATTTACACTTGGCGAAAATATCGGTGATCTTAGCGGATTGAGCATCGCTTATAAGGCATATAAAATGTCACTTAATGGCAAGGAAGCCCCCGTGATTGACGGGCTTACCGGTGATCAGCGTTTCTTTATTGGGTGGGCGCAGGCGTTTCGTTCAAAAATAAGGGATGAAGCTCTCGTTACCCAAATACAGACTGATCCTCATTCGCCGGACAGATACCGTGTTAACGGCATCGTCTATAATGTGGATGCATTTTATGATGCGTTTGGTGTCACCCCGGATCATGCACTTTACATAGCGCCGGAAGACCGGGTTAAAATCTGGTAGGATTAGTCAGCATTTTGTATGGATAGCAGCTGGTCTCTTAGAAAAGCCCAGTTGCTATTTGCCAGTATCATATTCGTGGCACGGTCATTTTGCCAATGTTCGCGGTATTCCGGTGAATAATGAAGGTAAAGTTGTCCTGCTAAAAGCGTATAAATTTCCGGATTGGTTGGGTTTGTGTAACCTTTGGAAACACCAAGAGGGTCATACCCTCCGTATTGCGGCGCATAATTTGCAGGCGCGCCCACGAACAAATCCCGATTCTCAACATTTGAAAAAAACCAGATTGATCCTGCCCATTCAGCTTGGAATTGCGGATCGCCAATAATTGGCCTTTTTTGCTGATAATAGGCGACTGTATCATACCCGTTAATTGCGATATTTTTGCTTGTATCAAAAATGACGCTATCGGCAACATAGTCCTGACTGGCCAGATAGAAAGAAAGGGCACCAAAAAGCGATACCACGATGGCAGAAATTATAAGAAGGTTTCGTGCAGCATTTTGCATTTAAAATCCTTAACGTGTTGGTTGCGGCTCATCACTACTATAATCATAAAAACCCCGTCCGGTTTTACGGCCAAGCCATCCGGCTTCCACATATTTTACAAGAAGCGGACAAGGCCTGTATTTACTATCGGCAAGTCCGTCATACAGAACCTGCATAATAGCAAGACAAGTGTCCAGACCAATAAAATCAGCAAGCTTTAGCGGTCCCATCGGATGATTGGTTCCCAGCTCCATTCCCAAGTCAATGTCCTTTACAGTACCAACTCCTTCATAGAGCACGTAGATTGCTTCATTGATCATCGGCATCAGAATGCGGTTGACAATGAATCCTGGAAAATCTTCTGATGTGGCACTGATTTTGTCTAGCTTTTCAACAATATCCTTGATTACATTATATGTTGCGTCGCTTGTCGCGATACCACGGATAAGTTCCACCAGTTTCATGATTGGTACAGGGTTCATGAAGTGAACACCAATAAATTTTTCTGGGCGATCCGTAACTGAAGCAAGACGTGTGACGGATATGGAAGAAGTATTGGTTGCCATTATAGCACCCGGTTTCAATATGGTGCTCAGTTCCCTGAATATTGTTTTCTTTACATCTTCGTTTTCTGTCGCGGCTTCAATTGCCAGATCCACTTCTGCAAAATCATTCAGGTTTGTGGAAGTGCTGATCAATTCCAGTGCAGCACTTGCCTGTTCACTTGTAATGGCATCCTTTGCAACCTGCCTGGCAAGATTATTTTCAATCACCTTGAGCGCACTATCAAGAGCATCGGCATTAATATCGCTTAGCAACACTTGGTAGCCGGTTAGCGCAAAGGCATGGGCAATGCCATTGCCCATTTGTCCCGCACCGACAATGCCAACAGTTTTGATCATGACGAAAGTTCCTGATCAAGTTCTGGAAGCGCAGTAAACAGATCAGCAACAAGACCATAGTCAGCAACCTGGAAAATGGGTGCTTCTTCATCCTTGTTGATGGCCACAATAACTTTACTGTCCTTCATTCCTGCAAGATGCTGGATGGCGCCAGAAATACCCACGGCGATATAAAGTTCCGGTGCAACGATTTTACCTGTTTGGCCTACCTGATAATCATTGGGCACATATCCGGCATCAACGGCAGCTCTTGATGCGCCAATCGCAGCACCAAGCTTATCGGCAACGCTTTCGATCAGGCTGAAATTTTCGCCGCTACCCATGCCGCGCCCGCCGGAAATGATTATTTTGGCACTTGTCAGTTCCGGACGTTCGGAAGAGCTGAGCTCTTCGCCAACAAAGCTGGAAAGTCCCGGATTTTCGCCTGCTGTTATATTTTCAATATCAGCAGATCCGCCGTTGGTGGCTGCCGCGTTAAACGCCGTAGTACGTACGGTTATAAGTTTTTTGGCATCTGAACTTTGCACTGTTGCGATGGCATTTCCGGCATAAATCGGCCGTTTAAAAGTATCGTCACTTTCGATCGATATGATATCCGATATCTGGGCCATATCCAAAAGGGCGGCGACGCGGGGCATAAAGTTTTTGCCGGTTGTCGTTGCGGCAACCATAATTTGATCATAATTATCCGCAAGCCCGACGATTAGTGGCGCAAGTAGCTCGGCCAAGGGATGTTCAAACGAAGGATCATCAGCACAAAGCACTTTGGACACATTCTCAACCTTTGAGGCCTGCTCTGCAACAGCAGCGCACCCGGCTCCGGCAACCAACACATGAATATCACCATTAAATGCCGTCGCAGCGGTCACCGTATTGAGTGTGCTTTCTTTTAAATTTTTA
>JAUILB010000023.1 GCA_030432815.1 Alphaproteobacteria bacterium
GTGATATTGGCGCCAGTGATCGTGGTGCCTCCATGGGGCCGGAGGCACTCCGTGTCGCAGGTATCGCGGAAACACTGCAAAAACAGGGATGTGAAGTAAAGGATGCGGGAAATGTAACCGGTCCGCACAACCCTGAACAACCGCCACTAAATGGATATAGGCATCTTGCAGAAAACATTGAATGGGCCACTAACATTCAAAATGCAATTTATAAAGAACTGTGCGACGGTTATTTTCCGATCATGATGGGTGGTGATCATGCCATGTCCATCGGATCAATTGCCGCAGTTGCCCGCCACTGCGCGGAAAGTAATAGACCGGTTTGTATACTTTGGATTGATGCGCATGCCGACTATAACACCAATGAAACGTCACCATCAGGTAATATCCACGGCATGCCTGTTGCCGTTGCAACGGGTATAGGACATGCGGACCTTCTTGCGGTTGGTCATGCCATTCCGATGGTAAAGCCTGAAAATGTCTATCAGATTGCCATACGATCAGTTGATCAGAATGAAAAAAATCTGGTTATAGACAGCGGCCTATCCGTTTATGATATGAGACGCATTGATGAAATCGGCATTCGTCAGACTATGCAGGAGATATTGCATGATGTTTCCGAAAAAGGTGCCCATTTACATGTCAGCTTTGACGTTGATAGTCTTGATCCTTCAATTGCTCCTGGTGTTGCAACAACAATTCCGGGTGGTCTAACTTACCGTGAAGCGCAGCTTTGTATGGAAATGATTCACGATTCAGAATTAATGGGTTCCCTTGATATTGCTGAAATAAACCCGGCACTCGATACCAACAACAGCACAGCAAAAATCGCAGTTGATTTAACGGCCAGCCTTTTTGGAAGGCAAATATTCCCTACTCACTCCCTTTATCAGGGAGAATGAATGCGCTTTAATTAAATTATTGAATGAAGATGGCGTGGATTAATGGGCCGGCTTTATTTTACCCAATCAAGTCCCATGTTCTGATAGCGCTCTTTATCATCGCTCCATCCTTTGCGAACTTTCACAAAAATAAATAAGTGAACGCGGCGACCCAGCAATTCTTCCAGTTCTTCACGCGCCATTTTGCCAATTGTTTTTAGCCCCTGCCCGCCTTTGCCGATAATGATTTTTTTCTGACTGTCCCGTTCGACATAGATAACCTGTTCTATTCTTACGCTACCGTCTTTTAAATCTTTCCAACGTTCCGTTTCAATCGTCGCGGCATATGGAAGCTCTTCATGAAACCGAAGAAAAAACTTTTCCCTAGTTATTTCTGATGCAAGCATACGTTCAGTGACATCCGTCAATTGGTCTTCAGGGTAAAGCCATGGGCCAACTGGTAGCAGCGAAGTCAGAATATCACGTAAATCATCAAGGCCGTTGCCTGTTTTTGCAGATATCATTAATGTTTCTTCGAATGAACACAGATCATTTAATTCTTTGGAAAGTGCAAGAAGGCTATCACGTTTTACAAGGTCAATTTTATTTAATACCAAAATTGATTTTTTTTTGCGCTCCCTCAGACCGACCGCTATCTGGATTGTGCTATCCTCTATTTTACGTGATGCATCAACCAGTAATACAACTACATCGGCATCATTTGCACCATCCCATGCCGCGGCAACCATTGCACGTTCCAGCCTTTTTTTTGCGCTGAATATCCCGGGTGTATCAACAAATACCATTTGAGCATTATCGTGAATAGCAACACCAATAAGGCGGGATCTCGTCGTCTGAACTTTATGCGTAACAATTGCGATCTTGCTTCCGACCAAAGCGTTAAGCAAAGTGGACTTACCTGCATTTGGAGCACCCACAAGAGCTACAAAACCACACCGAGTATTATCATTTCTGTCAATATCAGACATATATTTTCCAATTAGGTATTCTTTTTCCAGGCTTCTGAAAGGCGTTCCAACATAAGATTGGCTGCGCGCTGCTCCGCCCCGCGTTTTGAATACCCTTCACCAACTTCCTCTCCTTCTCCATGAACTTTAACTGCAATTGTAAACACAGGTTCATGGTCAGGCCCTTTTTTGTCTATGGTTGTATATACAGGTGGGGTTTTGCCCTTTGCCTGCACCATTTCCTGCAATTTTGTTTTGGCATCGCGTTCAGCCACTTTCACATTATTTGCTAAATCCTTCCAATTCCTGCGAATGAATTTTTCAGCTGTATGATAATCAGAATCCAGATAAATTGCGCCTATAATTGATTCACACGTATCTGCCAGAATAGTTTTTCTTTTTCGCCCGCCAGTATCTTCACTGCTTTTTGCCATATGAAGAAAATTACCAAGATTAAGTTTTTCCGCCACTTTTGCGCAAGCATCTCGCCGTACCAGGTTAGTATGTCTGCTTGCCAAACCACCTTCATCGGCGTCCGGATAAAGTTCATACATCCATACAGCAATCGCAAGGCCAAGCACACGATCACCAATAAATTCCATTCGTTGATAGTTGCGGTTACCTTCAAGACTTGGGTGTGTCAAAGCTTCTCTGAGCAGACCATCATTCTTAAACACATACCCTAAAATCTTATAGAGTTCTGAATATTGTCCTTTTTCCTCAATCAATGAATCCCCCATAGGTATTAGTTAATTGCAGTGAAGAAACGATCCCGGCGTTCTTTTGGAAACCATTTCCAGAATTCCCAAAGCCGGCTATGATTGTCAAACGACAGCGTGATCCATTTCGCTTTTCCGATTATGTTTTCAGCCGGTAATAACCCAACACCCGTTTCGGCAGGCCAACGGCTATCTTGTGAATTATCGCGATTATCACCCATGGCAAAATAATGGCCAGGCGGAATTAGGAAAACGGCTGTATCCTCGGCCCTTGCCATAATTGTATACCCCCTATCCAGAATTTCATATTTCTTTCCATTAGGCAGGGTTTCTTCATAACGCGTATAATTTTCAACATTACCTTCTGGATTTATATGCTCAAGATCTGCGACAAATTCTCTCGGCACCTTTTCGTCGTTAAGGTATAGCTCTCCCCGGACCATTTGCACTTTATCACCCGGAATGCCAATTATCCTTTTTATGTAATAGACATCAGGATCACGGGGTAACCTGAAGACAACAACATCACCACGTTCAACATCAGAGGCAAATATTCGCCCGGGAATGAGAGGTAGACTGAACGGTAGCGAATGTCTTGAGTATCCATAGGATGATTTGGATACCAACAGAAAATCCCCAACCATTAAATTATTAAGCATAGATTCTGAGGGGATTGAAAATGGCTGTAAAGCAAATGTTCTAAAAGAAATCGCAATCAGAAAAGCATAAAAAATTGTTTTAAAAAAATCTGTCCAACTTTCATCTTCTTTAAGCAGAACGGATTTTGAAATTTCTTTTATCTTTTCTTTTTTATCATTATTCATTTTATTATTCACATTTACAAATTTCATCACCAGAAATAGCAATAACCCATGAGAGCAAAAAGCTCAAACACTATTAACGCCACCGATTAATATACTGATATGTTGCGGTAAATATTGCAGCCTATTTTATGGATGAAAAGAAACGGTCCCTTCGTTCTTTTGGGAACCAGTTCCAGAATTCAAAAAATGATGCTTTATTATCAAAAGACAGCAAAACCCACCTTGCTTCCCCAATAATATTTTCAGCGGGAACAAAACCAACACCCGTGCTGGCTGGCCACCTGCTGTCTTGAGAATTATCCCTATGGTCACCCATTGCAAAATAATGCCCTTCGGGTACGATGAATATATCCGTATCTTCTGCCATAGGGCTTTGTGGATAGCCCCTATCAAGAATTTCATATGAGCGCCCGTTTGGCATGGTTTCTTGATATCTTTCAAATCTTTCCTGCCGTCCAAACTCATTTATACGCACATAATCAGTCAACTTTTCAGTCGGCACTTTTTCACCGTTTAAGTAAAGCATCCCCCGGCGCATTTGAATTTTATCACCTGGAACGCCGACTATTCTTTTTATATAATATATTTCCGGATCACGGGGCAGCCTGAAGACGACGACATCACCCCGGTCAACCTCGGATGCAAATATTCGTCCGGAAAAAAGGGGAAGGCTAAATGGAAGTGAGTGTTTGGAAAAACCATAAGTGTATTTTGATACAACCAGAAAATCTCCAACCATTAAATTTTTCAACATTGATTCTGAAGGGATTTTAAATGCTTTAAACCCAAAGGAATTAAACAATAATATCATTAAAATGATCATTAATATTGACCTAAAAAAGTCAAACCAACTTTCACCTTCTGCCAGAATTAATGAATTCGACCCGGTCTTTATGCTTTCTTTTGATTGGTTATCACTCATTTATCCTGCTCACTTGATTATTCATCTGCATAAAATGCCGTTAAAATAACGATGGCCTGGGCCATTGGCGGTTCGTCACTAAGCGTAAGGTCTATTTGTGGCTTCATTCCTTTTGGAACTAAACTGTTTAGTCTTTCCAATGCCCCGCCCGTGAGCTGCATTGCCGGTTTACCATTTTTGTCGTTAATAACGCATATATCTTTCCAATATACACCATCCGCTATTCCCGTTCCGAGCGCCTTGGCACAGGCCTCTTTAGCAGCAAACCGCTTTGCAAAATTTGCAGAACTATTACCTTTAGAATTGCAATATTCTATCTCCAAAGCTGAAAAAACTCGGGTTATAAATCTACCCTCAAATCTGTTCAGTGATTTTTCAATTCTTCGAATATCAACCAAATCATTTCCTAAGCCTATGATTCTCATAAATGATCCTTTTATGGCTTAAGTGTGGCGGTATTAGTCAATTGTTGCGTCCTTCATCCATCAATTTGCGCATTTGGAGTATTGAATCCTCTAATCCGCAAAAAATAGCTTCACCAACTAAAAAATGGCCAATATTAAATTCTGTAAACTCCGGAATAGCAGCCACAGCCTTTACCGTTTCGAAGTTTAGACCGTGCCCTGCATGTACTTCAAGGTTAAGTTCAGCACAATATTTTGCACCTGACCTGAGCCTTTCCAGTTCTTCTATTCGCTTATCGCCTTCAGCATCAACATAAGCCCCTGTGTGTAGCTCTACTTTGTCCGCTCCAAGATCATTTGAAGCCCTTATTTGTTCCAGATCGGCATCAATAAACAGGCTTACACTGATCCCGGCATTTTTAAGCTGGCTTATATAATCTTCAAGATGGTTATAGCTCTTCACAACGTCAAGTCCGCCTTCTGTGGTGAGCTCTTCACGTTTTTCAGGGACAAGACAGGATGATGCCGGTTTCAGACGTGTCACAATTTCTAGCATTTCTGTCGTTGCCGCCATTTCAAAATTAAGCGGCACATTAATTTCCTGCATCAGGCGTTCCATATCTTCATCACGAATATGTCTTCGGTCTTCACGCAGATGCGCCGTAATGCCATCAGCCCCTGCCTTTTCAGCCAGTAAAGCTGCACGAACCGGGTCAGGATGAACCCCGCCCCTGGCATTTCTTACTGTAGCAACATGGTCAATGTTAACGCCAAGACGAATTCTGTTGTTAATCATCTTCATTCGCTCCATTTATTCCTGATTTTGCCTGTCGTCTTTTAAGACGGTTTATTTTATATTTCGATACCAATTTAAAGATTGGCCAATAAAATACAATCCATAATGAACCGCCAATAATCACTCCGCCTATAAACATTGGTAAAAAGACAGTTTTTAGAAATGGCCCCAATGCTTTTATAGGATCATTCACCAAATCCACTATTGTGAAACTCCCAAACATGGTATTCATACTTGTCATGATATCTCCAGTTGCTTCCCATCCCAGAATGTAAACGCCCAAATTATAAGTAACAGCCCAAATAAAAGGGAAAGTCCACGGATTGCCAACAGCCGTACCAATCGCCGAAGTAAGTATATTTCCACGAATAATCCAGGCAATAATACCTGCAATAATAAAATGGAAACCAACAAAAGGCGTAAATGAAATTGAAGCGCCAGAAGCAAACCCTGCCGCAATTGCATATGGTGTCCCGTCAATACGGGCAATACGGTGACGCATATAATGTCCTGCACGAAGCCACCCTGACGATGGCCAGAGAATCTCTCTAAACCTCTGAAATATTGATTGCTTTTTCCGGCGCTTAAACAGCTTCTATCCCCATTCTAATAAAAATTATTTTTTTAAATCACGACTACCCGGCTTTATTGCCTCGGTTCCTTTCAAGTGATCCGGCAGGTTATCTGGAGAATAAGCCGGAATCTCCAAGCCCATCAGAGAAACCAGCGGCACTCCCACATCAACCTTTCCATTACTTCTATCAATTAAGCAACTGGCCGCGACGACATTACCGCCATATTTCTTTATTGTATCAATACATTCCCTGGATGAAAGTCCCGTTGTTACTATATCTTCAGCCATAAGAACATTCGCCCCTTCGGGTATTTCAAATCCCCTGCGAAGTTCAAATTCGCCATTTACTCTTTCTGTAAAAATTGCAGGAACACCAAGTTGACGGCCCATTTCATAGCCAACAATTACACCACCCATGGCTGGAGAAACCACCATGTCAATATTATCATCAATGGTAAGCTTAATTTTTTCGGCAAGTGCTGAACAGACCCTGGCAGCACGGGCAGGATCCATAAGAACACGGGCACATTGAAGGTATTTTTCGCTATGTAGACCTGATGAAAGCAGGAAATGCCCTTCAAGCAATGCTTTTGCTTCTCTAAATTCTTTTAATACTTCATCCTGATCCATTATAATTCCTTGTTAATCTGTAAATGCCCTTTCAGCCGAGTCCACATATTTACTAGCCCTTAGTGCTGAAATTAAGTCCGTTAAATGTTTAGCATCCTTGACCTCAAGATCAAGTTCTATCCTGAATACATCCGCCGATCTTTCTCTAAATTTCACATTGCTGACATTTCCATCATCCTGCGCAATAATGGAAAGGATGGATGCAAGAGCACCGGGAACATGTTTTAACACTATATCTGCACGACCTATAAAAATTTCTCCACTATTTTCCGGTGGGTGCCAGGAAAGATCAAGCCAAGCTTCAGGAGCTTCCGTATATACATCCAGTGCGTCACAATCTATCGTATGAACCATGATCCCCTTTCCTTCTGAAACAATACCCACGATGCGGTCACCCGGTAGTGGATGACAGCATTTTGATATATGAACCGGTAGTCCGGGCGTAAGTCCTTTTATCGGAAGCTGATTATCACCTCCTTTATGACTTCTTTTGGTATCAACAACGATAGCACCGGCTTTTTTGGTATCTTTTTTGTTTTTCAGGCTTGGAAATACAATTTCAAGCACAGACCGATCCGAAATTTCTCCACTTCCAACCATTTCAAATACTGATTTCGCACCGTCTTTCAAATTTAGTTTTTTTGCGGCGGATACAATTGCCTTATTGGTATATTCTCGCTTTTCATGCTCAAATGAATGCTTCAGTATTTCTTCACCAAGTGCAATATATTCCTTTTTTTGCTGTTGTCTTGTATACTTACGAATTGCTGCTTTCGCTTTCCCTGTTACAACAAAATCTGCCCAGCTTTCATGGGGCTTTTGCGCTTCAGAGGTTAAAATTTCAACCTGATCACCATTTGCTAAGCGGCGTTTTAATTGTGCAGGTTCACCATTCACTTTACCACCAACGCATCTATCCCCGACCATCGTATGCACGGCATAGGCAAAATCAACGACTGTTGAACCTGCAGGTAGATTGATCAGTTCCCCTTTCGGTGTAAAACAAAAAACCTGATTCTGGTACATGGCTATTTTTGTATGTTCCAGAAATTCTTCAGGGTCAGCCGCATGCTCCAGAATTTCCAGTAGATCCTGCAGCCAACGATAATGAATGCCATCAGTCTTTGACGTAGTGTCATTTTTATAGCGCCAGTGTGCAGCCACACCTTTTTCCGCTATAATATCCATCTCAGTGGACCTAATCTGAACCTCGATCCTTTTTCTTTGTGGGCCGATGACGACTGTATGAATGGACTGATAACCATTTGGCTTGGGCATTGAAATATAATCTTTAAGAAGTCCAGGGACCGCTTGCCATGTTTTATGAATTACACCCAATGCTTTATAACAATCCTCAACATCATCAACGATAACCCGAAACGCAAAAAGGTCTGCCTGATTTTCAAGACTTACATTTCTATAGGTGATTTTTTTCCATATGGAATAAGGTTGTTTGCGCCTGCCAATTACTTCAGCATCCAGAAAATTTTCAGCGAAGATTTTTTCAAGTTCCCTGATCACTTCATCACGGACATTTTCCGTATTGGCGTAAAGGTAATCAAGCCGCTTCATAATGGATTCGTGAGCTTCCGGATACACATGTGGAAAGGCAAGATCTTCAAGCTCATTCATCAGTTCCTGCATTCCGATCCTCTCGGCCAACGGTGCATAAATATCCAGGGTTTCTCTTGAAATACGCGCTCTTTTTTCCGGATTTTTTATGAAATGAAGCGTACGCATATTGTGCAGCCTGTCCGCCAGTTTAACAAGTAACACTCTGATATCATTGGACATCGCAAGTAAAAATTTTCTGAAATTTTCTGCCTGCTTTGATGTTTCAGATGTATATTCAAGTTCGGATAGTTTGGTAACACCATCAACCATTTTAGCTATATCGGTGCCAAACAGTTCTTCAATTTGCTCGTATGTCGCTACTGTATCTTCGATGGTATCATGTAAAAGTGCCGTTACAATGGTATCACAGTCAAGCTGCATACCCGTTAAAATACCAGCAACTTCAAGCGGATGTGAAAAATATGGATCACCGCTCGCCCTAAGCTGCGTTCCATGCGCCTTCATTGAAAAAACATACGCCCGGTTAAGACGCATTTCATCAATGTCCGGATCATAGGCTTTAACCATATCAACTAGTTCAAACTGCCGTATCACGTTATGCTTCCTGGATGATATCCTGCTTTATCTTCTACTGTAAAAAAAAGACTTGCTGAGAACAACTCAAACAAGTCTTTTTTATAAAATTATTTTTAAAAAAGCTATTCAGGGAAATCTTCTTCTGAACCCGCGTTCTCTTCATCATCATTTTCCGCTTTCGCAGCATCAGCTTTCACTTCCATAGCTACTTTCGCAAGATTATCAGCTGATATATCCTGATTATTTTCACTTAATTTTTGTTCAGCAAGCAATAGTGAAATATCATCTTCTTCAGGCTCGTCAACTTCTACATGTTTTTGAAGGCTGTATAAAACAGCTTCCTGAAGATCTGCCGCTTTAATTGTTTCATCAGCAATTTCACGTAAAGCAACCACAGGGTTCTTATCGTTATCACGTTCTACAGTGATAGGTGCACCTGCTGATATTTGCCGTGCTCTGCGCGCAGCAAGCAATACCAGATCAAATCTGTTATCTACTTTATCTTCGCAATCTTCTACTGTAACACGTGCCATCTTGCACTCTCCATATCAATAAATAAAAGTGGCTTATACAATTCCTGTAGGGTTCTGTAAAGCTGATTAGTAGTAAAAATCGGTAATTTTTACTTAATTTTCCTTACTATGCCGGTTGTTTTGCTTTCATTTAACAACTGTTGTATATTTTTCCCAAGCACCGGGTGGACCCAATGCGGAACTATTTCCTGTAAGGGAATCAGAACAAAATTCCTTTCATGCATTCTACTATGTGGAACAATCATTTCTTTACAGTGTATATCGTTGGCTAATGAAAACCAGTTTTCCATATCTGGCAGTATTAAATCATTATAACATAGCAAGTCGATATCTATAACACGTGCTTCCCATCTGTCGCGACGGATACGTCCTATTTTTTCTTCTATCTTGTGCAACCTATTTAACAGTTTTTTGGCACCAAGATCTGTATTAATTTTTGCAACTGCATTAATAAACCAAGGCTGATCGGATACAGGGACAGGTTCTGTTTCATAAAAACCAGAGCACAAATCAATCACAATATTTTCCTTTTCCAGTTCGCGAAGTGCCGCATTTATAACGTCACCGGACGTAAAATATTGTTCTGTAGTTAAATTGCTTCCTAAACCTATTAATATCATACTTCTAATTTGTCCTACTGATAAATCTGAAACCAGATAAATAATGTTGCACCTACAATAAAAGTCAATTCATCTATATCATAGACATATCCTAATTTAATTTATATTCCCCATTAAATATGGTATGCTCGATTATATTTTATTTATATTTTTTTTATATTTTAGGAATTTATTATGTTATTTTACCCTGAAGAAAAGCTGGCAATTTTTATTGATGGCTCCAATTTATTCGCAACTGCAAAATCCCTTAATTTTGACATAGACTATAGCCGTTTACGTCGCTATTTCGCTGACCGAAGTCGATTGCTTCGGGCCAATTATTATACAGCACTTATAGAAGATGCTGAATATTCTCCCCTTCGCCCACTAATAGACTGGCTTGACTATAATGGCTACACCATGATTACCAAGCCGACCAAAGAATTTACCGATGATCGCGGCGAGAAGAAAATAAAAGGTAATATGGACATGGAGTTGGCCATAGACATGATGGGGATGGCAGAACATGTTGATCATATTGTATTATTTTCAGGTGATGGTGATTTCAGACGTCTTGTTGAATCAGTGCAGCGTAAAGGGGTGCGTGTCACCGTAGTAAGCAGCACCAAAACCCATCCACCCATGATCGCTGACGAACTCAGACGACAGGCAGACAGCTTTATCGAGATAGCCGATATGCATGAAGAATTCGGACGCGCAGAATCATCAGAATCAATTGGGCATCCGTGAATAATGAAAAATATAGATCTGATTAAAATCCAGGCTGCTGCACTCCCCGGTAACGCACCGCTTGATTGTTCACTTTGCCCGCGACTTGTTGAGTTTAGAAAACAAAATGCTAAAAAATTTCCCGATTTTTTCAATGGCCCCGTGCCCGCCTTCGGCTCTGATGACGCGGAGCTTCTTGTTGTAGGGCTTGCCCCCGGCTTGAAAGGGGCAAATCGAACAGGAAGACCCTTTACCGGTGATTATGCCGGTGACCTGCTTTATCCGACACTTGAAAAATTCGGGTTTGCAACAGGATCATATGAGGCTTCCATCCGAGATGGTTTGAAACTTAACCGGGCAATCATCACGAATGCAGTCAGATGTGTACCACCGCAAAATAAAACAATCGGTGAAGAGGAACGCAATTGCCGACCCTTTTTAATTGAACAGATACAGAAAATTCCAACGATACGTATAATTCTTGCGCTTGGGCTGATCGCCCATAATGCTGTGCTTTCCACATATAATGAAAAAAAATCAGCCTTTAAATTTGGTCACAATAAACTTCACCGACTTTCAAACGGGTTGTTATTAATCGATAGTTACCATTGCTCGCGGTATAATACCAACACTGGTCGATTAACGACAGAGATGTTTGAAGCTGTTTTTAAAACCATTACAAAACAATTAAATTAGCTTTTTCAATGGGTTGTTTTGCCTATGTCAAGAAATAGACTACTATATTTACGGTAGTTTATTTATAAAGTTAATTAAAAATACATCCATTGGTATATTAATTATAATTTTTTGCAATCTTTTAAATAAATAACACAACCAAAAGTATTTTATTTAAGTGGATTTTTTATTCAGATTGGGTTAAGGTTGTTCAGGTATAGTAAGTCACATGTGATTGGGAGAAATGTAAAAGGAATGAAAGATGAGTATCAAAAATAAATTCCTCAGCAAAACAGCATTAGTCACGATGGTTGTGGCAGCTAGTTTTATATCTATTCCAATCTCTGATGCTTCAGCACAAAATAGAGACAGACAAAAAACAAGAATTACAAAACCCGATTCCGGCTCAAAGGCCACCGTATCCAGACCCCGCGCAAACAGAATGGCGACACAGCCGCGAACCAGTCGCCCTGCCGCTGTAAGGTCAAACAATACGGTGAGAATGACGCCGAGAGCCAACATTAACAGATCCGCAACCCCCAATATCCGGCCTAGCAATACCGGGGTGGTGCGCAATCAGGGCAACAATAGAGCAGTTATAAATAATAACAACCGTGGAAACAGGGCATTTACCCGAGGCCGTGGAAACACAACAGTTGTAAATACAAATAATCGTGGAAACAGAACCGCCGTTCGAAACCGTGGCAACAACACCGTTGTTACAACGACTAATAACCGCAGTAGATCAGTCATCAGAAATCGCGGCAACAACACAGTGGTCAGAAATACCGGACGTGGTGGTAATCGTACCGTTATCCGCAACCGTGGGAACAATACTGTTGTTACAACAAATAATAACCGCAACAGAGCTATCGTGAGAAATCGCGGCAACAACACAGTAGTCAGAAATGCCGGACGTGGTGGTAACCCTGCCGCATTTAGCAATCGTAATGGAAATACGACTATTATTAACAACAATGGCGGACCAATCAGTACGGTGGTGAATAACAACAGAAGACCTTTCCGTGTTGTTGGAAATAACAGAGAATACAGAAATACCTATCGCCGTGGATACAGAAACAGTTACTACAATAACCATGGTGGTGCTTTTCTAACCGGGCTTGTTGGAGGTGCTATTCTATATTCAGCATTTAACAGTCATAATTATTACGGTGGGTTAAGCTATAGTGTCAGTTATGGTTACCCATACTATTATGGGCCAAGCTATTATTCCCGATACTACGATTACGGATATTACGGACCAAGTTATTATGGAATGAGCTATTATTATAGCCCAAGATACCGTTATCACCGCCCGGTAACCCGTGTAGTATATGTGGAACAACCTGTGCAGACTGTTTATCAGCAAGTACCTGCTGCCACCAGTTATCAATATGCAAGTGATCAGTCAGCCTACCAATACCAACCACAACCGGTTGAGGATGAAAATTGCCTCCAGGTACGTGAATATACAACCACCATTGAAATTGGTGGTGAGTCAGTCCCGGCATATGGACAAGCCTGTTTAATGCCGGATGGCAGTTGGAAATTTGGTGACCCAATCCAGGAACCAAGCTTTTAAAGTATATAGAAACCCATGATGATTTTAAAACCCGCACGATGAGGCGGGTTTTTTTATAGCCTGTTTAATATCTTTCGCTGTACGAAATATAAAACCACTGAAGAAATTATAAGAATAATTATACTTAACCATTCATCCTGTGACATTTGCGAAAGCATCCAGATTATGACACTGGAACCCAGTATCGGAACAACATATCCGGCTGGCATCTTGAATTCCTCCGCTGATGGTTCACCGTCACGCATCCGCACTTTTACGGTTGCCGCACAAACACCAATATAAACAATCAATATCGATCCTGACGCCAGCACAGCCAACATTTGAAAAGTACCACTCACAGCGATTAACCCTATGGCGGTCACATAGAAGATGATTGCCATATGTGGCGTTTTAAATTTCGGATGCACTTTGCCTAAAACGCCCGGCAAGTTTTTATCCCTTGCTGCGGCGAATATGACGCGCGGTGTCGCAAGAATATCACCACTAAGTGTCGCAAATATCGAAATTGCCGCACCAACCAAGAGCAATGTTGCTCCCCAATCACCAAACACAAGCTCAGCGGTCGCTGCTAGCGGTGCTTCTGTATTTTGCGCAAGCTCAGACCCAAGCACCCCCTGGGCCACAGTTTGGAGACCAAGATAAACAATAAAAATACTTCCCATACCAAGCAATATCCCCATTGGTACAGTCTTCGAAGGATTTTTAAATTCACCGCTGGAATTCAATGCCGTTTCAGCACCAACGAAAGCAAAAATAAGAAGTAATGTACCTGAACCTATTTGTTCGATGGTGGGTAGTTTTGGAATTACAAGATTGTCCAGATTGATCGCAAACAAGCCGAAGACAAGCAACATAGCCAGCGGCACAAACTTTGCCGCGGTATTAAACAAGTAAAATCTTACGCCCGATTTTACACCTATAATATTTGTATAGGCAATCGAAGCCATCAATGCGACAATAAATATCGTGCTCCAGATTGGATCATTAAGAAGAGGCACACCCATCGCAATGGTTTTTACCATCGCTATTGTGATCGCCGCATCTGAAAGTACGGCCCACCCAAACCAAAGTAATATTTGCGCTATAAATCCTAGAAACGGGCCAAATGCATCTTCAATATAGGCGTATGATCCACCGCTTCGCGTTATTCGGCTTCCAATTTCAGCATAACATAGAAAAATAAGCCCGATAGCCAGAGCACAAATAATATAGGCGATGATTGCAGCTGATCCTAATTGCGCGGCAACAACACCAGGGAGTACAAATATTCCTGCACCGACAACCATATTAAAAATGTTTGTTCCAAGTGCTTTTGGGCCAATCGTTCGTATCAGTCCTTCATCGGAATTATTGTCGCCATCACTCATTGCCCAGTCCCTATATTTTATCATTGAAGGGATATCATGGACTAATTAGACATAACATAACAAGCTGTTTTATTTTTCTACCTATTTATACTGTCGCCAATTTTCTGAGTTTTCGTCTACGAATTTCTTAAATGCATTTAGCGCCGCAGGCATTGTCCGACGGCTAAAACCAATACGAAAATACTGTTTTAAATCTTCATCACAGTCAAAAATATAAGAGGGAAAAACCAGTATGCCAACATCAAGAAGCTGTTTCGCCAGATCATCCGCAGTAATCGGTCCTTTGAATTTTACAAACCCGGTTCCCGAGGCTTCAGGTCTAATCCATTCAAACCATTCTTCGTATTCGTGAAAGAAAGCATCAAGCAATTCCAGGTTATCCCTGATGATTTGCAAATTTCTTCCTACGATCTGTTTAGTAGCACGGATTGCCATCATCGCCTGAATTTCACCTGCCCTTGAAAAACACACGCCAAACATATGCTGCGCTTTTCGTAAGCTTTCAATAATGGTGTTATCCTGACAAACAACCCAGCCAACGCAGGTCCCTCCTGCTCCCCAAGGTTTTGCCATGGTTGCAAGGGCTAAACCGTTCTTGGTCAGTTCTGCGACTGATGCAGAACGTTGACTATCATCAAACTCAAGCAACCTATAAACCTCATCAGAAAGGATTAGGATGTCATTTGCTTCTGCTATCTTCACCAACTCTCTTTTGATATCTTCTCTCATCAACGAGCCTGATGGGTTATGCGGATCATTAAACACCAGATATCTGGTGTTTTTTTGTATTGCCTTTTTTATAGCCTCTACATCGACCTGCCATTTATCATTTGGTGTAAGAGGGACTCTCGTCACCTTTCCTCCGGCAAGCTTTACTCCTTCCTCAAGCGACTGGTAGCTCGGCGTGACAATTATTGCATGATCACCTGAATGTAACATCGCCAGCGTGGTGATGGTCATACCGGTTTGCCCCCCCGGAAATATAACAATATTATCAGCAGAAATCTTTTCGTCGTAAAGCGTTGCAATCACTTGCCTCAGGTCTTCGCTTCCCCCATTCTCCGCATATCCTAATGAATGATCATTATATAAGTTAATGAGATAGTCATCACCATTTTCACGAGCAAATTCAATAAGTTCTTTATGGGTAAGAGGTTCCGAAGATGACGCATAAAAGCGATGCTTTATGTCAAATGTTTTGACCAGAAGTTCTTCAGAACGTATTGGATTATCCAGTAAATGCATTAAATCTTTCCAAATTAATCAACTTAAAAAGATCATGTACAATGAACCACTAAATGTCTACCTGGAAATCACCCGACATCATTTTTTAACAATCTTTGCTGCTGCCGTTTCCAATCTCTGTCTTTATCAGACGCACGCTTGTCATGTAATTTCTTACCTCTGGCTAATCCCAACAACACTTTACACCGGTTCTGATCATTAAAATATAGCTTAAGCGTCACGATCGTCATGCCCTTACGCTGCACGGCCGCCATCATTTTGTTAATTTCTTTTCGGTGCAAAAGTAACTTGCGAACACGGCGGGATGTGTGGTTAAAACGGTTTGCCTGTTCATATTCCTTAATATAACTGTTGATAAGGTACATTTCGCCGTCTTTAACTTCGGCGTAGCTATCTGTAATATTACTTTCACCCGCACGCAAGGATTTGACTTCGGAACCTGTCAAAACAATACCGGCTTCAAATTCTTCTTCAATATGGTAGTTATGCCGCGCTTTACGGTTTTGGGCGATTACCTTATAGGCACCCTTTTTATCATCTTTTGACATTTTGCTAGTTTATAAGACCTGCTTTAATCATCGCAGCCCTTACCTTTTCTTTCGTCTGTTCAGTTATTGGCACCAAAGGTAATCTCATATCCGGTTCACATATCCCTAGCAGTGATGCTGCATATTTTACAGGACCCGGACTTGGCTCAATAAACATCACATCATGAAGGTCAGTTAATTTATCCTGTATTTCAAGGGCT
>JAUILB010000346.1 GCA_030432815.1 Alphaproteobacteria bacterium
GAAATAATGGAAGCTATTGAAACAAAATTATTGAGCAATCTTGCTATTGACGATCCATATGCAGCGTGAAATAGTAAATTTGAAATTTTATAGAGAGGATCAAATATAAAGCCATGCCGGCATCAACTGAATCTGATAATAACAATAAACCGGAAAGGAGTATCTGGAACGGTTTTTTAAAGATTTTTAGACGATCCACCATTGATCACGAACTTAAAGAAAGCCTTGAAGAAGTATTAGAGGAAATTGAGGCTGATGAAGGAACACTCGGAGAGGAAGAGCGTTCAATCATCATGAACACCCTGTCTTTTGGTGATTTGCGGGTGGATGATGTTATGGTACCACGCGCTAATATTATTGCGCTTGAGGAAAATTCAACTTTTAATGAAATGATGCAAGTTTTTGGGGACGGTGCAACCTCAAGACTGCCTGTATATAGAGACACCCTTGATGAAGTAATTGCAATGGTACATATCAAGGATGTTTTCAGTGCTTTCGTTAAAAATAGAAAGAACAAGACATTTCCCAAAATTCGATCGATTCAAAGACCAATTTTATTTGTACCTCCATCAATGAAGTTGCTTGATTTGCTAACGAAGATGAAAAAAACGCGTATTCATATGGCACTTGTGGTTGATGAATATGGTGGCACAGATGGCCTTCTTACCATCGAAGATCTTGTGGAACAAATAGTTGGTGATATTGAAGATGAGCACGACATTGCTGACGGGGTACTTATGCGGGAACTTCCAAATGGGAATCTCCATGTTGATGCACGTTTGCCGATTAATGATCTGGAAGACCTTCTTGGAATCGATTTCCTTACTGATGAACAAGATGACGACGTTGATACATTAGGCGGACTTGTATTCACACTTGCCGGGCATATACCGCAGAAGGGGGATATCATAGAACATGAAAATGGTATTCGATTCGAAATTATTGATGGCGATACGCGTCATATAAAAAATATTATGGTCCACCGAAAATAATTCTATGCAAGGCAAAATTTTTACAATTGATGATGTTTGCGCCTTTATAGAAGGATTGTCTGATAAACAAAGCAGTGTATTTTCCCTGGTTCTTGGTGCTTTGTCCGCATTATCATTTGCACCTCTATATCTTTTTCCCTTTTATATGTTCGCATTGCCGTTGTTACTAATCATTGCAATGAAGTCCGACAATTATAAGAATGCATTTTCAAAAGGATATCTCTTTGGCTTTGGGCATTTTTTTGCGGGCCTTTACTGGATTGGAAATAGTACAGCTGTTGAGCCAAGTATTCCCGATTGGACTGGTTATATTCTAGTAGCTGTTTTATCTTCATATCTTGCTATTTTTATTGGGGTCGTTGCTGGGGGCATAAAATATATATATAGAAATAAACCCGTTAAGCCCTATTTGTTCAGTATTGTGATAAGCTTTATTGTGATTTGGTCTGTTGGCGAATGGGTGAGGGGCTTTCTATTTACCGGTTTTCCCTGGAATCTTAGTGGGTACATATTGGGTTTTTCCGATATCATGATGCAATCCACCAGCATTTGGGGAAGTTACGCTCAGACAGTGGTCGTTCTAATGCTTTCATTTGTGCCTTTTTTAATGATGGAAAGGAATTGGCGGGCTTATTCGGCAGTATTTGGAATAGTTACTATTTTGGGCTTGATAGCTTATGGTTCTTTACGCATTCCAGAGGATGTTGAATTTATAGAAGGGGCTGAGTACAGAGTGATCCAGGCCAACATCGCCCAGCAGGATAAATGGCCATATGAAAATTGGGGAAAAAACCTGATTACACATATGGAAATGAGTGAGCAAAATGAAATAAAAAACCCAACCTACGTAATATGGCCGGAAACAGCGGTAATTTATTCACTTTCTGAGGAACCAACACGAAGACAGCTGATATCAAAAATTCTTGATAATAAAGGTGGTGCAGTCTTAACTGGATTTCCACGTCGTCAACGGGATCCGGACGCAACGCGAATATATAATTCCTTTGCTGCGATTGATGATCAAGGTCAGTTGCAGGGCATATATGACAAAAATCATCTTGTCCCCTTTGGTGAATATATACCAGGCTTTATTCGATCAATTTCCTATGCATTAGGACTGGATAAGATGTTCACGGGGGGGCAGGATTTTTCCCATGGCGAAACAGGTAATACCATTTCGATAAATGGTATGCCACCTGTGGGCGTGCTTATTTGCTATGAAGTAATTTTTCCGGGCGAAGTGATAAATAGTGATATACGGCCAGATTGGCTTTTAAATATAACCAACGATGCATGGTATGGTAACAGTTCGGGCCCCCGTCAGCATCTTCTGCAAACACGTATACGTTCTATAGAAGAAGGACTGCCACTTATAAGGTCGGCCAGTACCGGAATATCAGCAATTGTTGATCCATACGGTAGAATAGTAGATCAGGTCGATCTTAACAAAAGAGGGGTAATTACAAGTAAATTACCCAGTAAACTTAAGGAAAGGACATTTTATTCCCTTTATAAGGAATGGCCCTTTGCGTGTATAAGTATAATGCTTATAATCTTAAATATAGTGCTGTACAGAAGAATTTCGCCACAACAAAGATAATACTTGACGTTAATAACCTTCATAACTAAACAAGAAACATGCTTTTGGGCGGCCGGGCTAGAATGGGGATGTTCGCGAAGTATTTATCTAATCTAGATTTAACAGGGCATTATTTAAAATGAGTATGACAAAATCATCACCGGATCCAGTAGATATTCATGTAGGTGCACGTGTTCGCCTTAGAAGAACTCTGCTTGGTATGAGTCAGGAGAAGCTGGGGGAACATTTGGGAATTACCTTCCAGCAAATCCAGAAATACGAAAAAGGTGCGAACCGGATCGGCGCAAGCCGGCTCCAGCAGATATCCACGGTGCTCAAGACGCCGATATCCTTTTTCTTCGAGGATGCACCCGGCGTTGCGGCAACGCCGGCATCGGGTTTCGCCGAGACCGAGAGCG
>JAUILB010000347.1 GCA_030432815.1 Alphaproteobacteria bacterium
CTTCTCCGTTCATTGTGTAAAAATTGCTGAAGATTTATGTCCCGCGCCTGTTAAACATTGGTACGTTTGCGGTGGCGGTGCGAAAAACCCGGTCATGATGAAAATGCTTGATGATCAGCTTGATGGTACTGTTGACCCGGTAAATATACTTGGCTTTGACAGTGATTATATCGAAGCCGAAGCCTTCGCCCTTATGGCGATAAGAAAGCTTTATGACCTGCCGATATCATTCCCGGGAACAACCGGTGTCAGCAAACCCTGCACCGGTGGTGTTCTAAACCGTCCTTAATATCCAAGCCTTTTGGTAAGGTACCTATCGATTGATTGAACCAGAGGTTGATGATGATCTTCATAAAAATGGCTCGCCCCTTCGATTTTATCATAATCAATGGTGATGCCCTTTTGTGCCTGAAGCTTTTCAACAAGCTTTCTGACGGAATCTTCGCTGACCACTGAATCTTCAGTACCCTGCATGATCAGGCCGGATGACGGACAAGGGGCAAGGAATGAAAAATCATAAAGGTTCGCTGGTGGTGATATAGATAAAAAACCACTGATTTCTGGACGGCGCATAAGAAGCTGCATACCTATCCATGCACCAAATGAAAAACCGGCGATCCACACATTTGGAGAATCGCGGTTTACAGTATGAAGCCAGTCAAGCGCGGATGCCGCATCGCTAAGCTCTCCAATGCCACTGTCATAAATGCCTTCGCTTCTTCCAACGCCACGGAAATTAAACCGTAAAACTGAAAATCCGCGCCGCACAAACGAATGATATAAATAATAACAGATTTTGCTGTTCATATTTCCGTTGAACTGCGGGTCCGCGTGTAGGATCAGTGCGATCGGGGCATTTTCCTGTTTGCTGGGATGATAACGGCCTTCAAGACGGCCTTCGGGGCCGTTGATAATGACTTCTGGCATATGTACAATAACCTTAAAATACGTAAATTTTACTGTGGTAAATCTTATCCACTAAAAATACAGTTTGATGATTCCGTCCTCTTATAGCATAAAACAATAGTGAAATTTCAACTAAGAATTTGGATTTAAGTGAAATAATGGCTGGCAAAGACCATATTTACCTGGATTATAATGCCACTGCGTTGATCAGGCCGGAAGTGATTGAGCTGATGGCTGATGTGATGCGGGAAGGGGGGAACCCGTCCTCTGTACATGCATATGGACGTAATGCCAAAGCACGGCTTGAAGGGGCCCGTGCGGCAATTGTTGAAGCAATCAACTGCCGTCCGCAAATGGTAATTTTTACATCCGGCGGGACAGAAGCAAATAATATGGCGGTTTTTTCGTGTAACCGAAATCGTCTGATTACGACCAATGCGGAACATGATTCTCTACGTGCATCATCTGAACGGTTTGATGGCAAAGTGGATATTGTCGCAGTGGATAATAACGGTCTTGTTGATTTTAAAGCGCTTGAAGAGTTGCTAAAAGACGATGGCGAAAATACAATTATATCAATTCTTTATGCCAATAATGAAACAGGTGTTTTGCAGGATATTGAAACGATCAGCAATATGACCCGCGAAGCAGGTGCGCTTCTGCATATTGATGCGATACAGGCTTTTGGAAAAGTGCCACTGAACTTTATGGAAATGAATGTGGATATGATGAGCATATCATCTCACAAAATTGGTGGTCCGCAAGGAGTGGGTGCACTTATAGCCCGTGAAAAATTGCCGGTAAAATCATTCATTGTTGGCGGTGGGCAGGAACATGGTCGGCGTGGCGGTACGGAAAATATAGCTGGTATTGCCGGCTTCGGACTTGCGGCGTCAATGGTGCCAGAATCCCTTGAAAAAATGAAAACACTTAGGGTTTGGCGTAATGAAATTGAACAGGAATTAAAAAATCATGCCCCTGATGTGATGTTTTTGGGGCAGGGGGCAGAACGCCTGCCAAATGTATCAAATATTTATATGCCGGACGTCATGAGCGAAACGCAGGTTATGAATTTTGATCTTGATGGTATCTGTATAAGCGCCGGTTCGGCCTGTTCATCGGGTAAGGTAAAGACATCACATGTGGGGCTTGCTATGCTTGGCGATGAAAAAATAGCGTCCTGTACTATTCGTATGAGCCTTGGATGGGCAAGCGAGCATAGCGACGTTGAGGCTTTCTTGGAAGCATGGAAAAAACTATATGACAAAAAACATGCTTAAATTACCGGTTTATATGGATTATCAGGCGACAACGCCCATGGACCCCCGTGTGCTTGATGCGATGATGCCTTATTTAAAAGAGAAATTTGGAAACCCCCATTCTGTTGAGCATGCTTTTGGCTGGGAGGCGGAGGCAGCCGTCGAAATTGCCAGAAAACAGGTTGCGGAATTAATTGGCACGGCGGACGAAAAAGAAATAATTTTTACGTCCGGCGCAACAGAAAGTAATAACTTAGCTATCAAAGGGGTTGCCTTCGCCCAGCACCCGGTAAAAAACCATATTATTACCGTAAAAACCGAGCATGAATGTGTGCTCGCATCGGCACGTGCACTTGAAAAAATGGGGTTTGATGTCACTTATCTGAATGTTGATCGTGACGGGTTGATTGATCTGTCGGAGCTTGAAAATGCTATCACGGAAAAAACATCGCTGGTGTCTGTTATGGCGGTCAATAATGAAATTGGCGTTATTCAGGATTTGATAAATATTGGAAAAACTTGCCGTGATCATGGTGTGATATTCCATACTGATGCGGCGCAGGCCGTTGGCAAAATACCGCTTGATGTGGATGCCATGAATATTGATGTTATGAGCATTTCCGGTCATAAAATGTATGGTCCCAAGGGGATCGGCGCCATTTATATCCGCATGGGTACATCAATCCTGCCGCTTTTTGATGGTGGCGGGCAGGAGCAGGGGATACGTTCAGGGACGCTCGCCCCGGCGCAATGTGTTGGGCTTGGTAAAGCCTGCGCTATTTCTTTTACGCAAATGGAACAGGACAATGAGTATATCGGGGGGC
>JAUILB010000024.1 GCA_030432815.1 Alphaproteobacteria bacterium
TGCGATTGCGTTGAATTCAGCATATTTTTTGGCGAAATGCTTGCAAAGAACTCGGATATCTTCAGGACGTTTTCGTAGCGGCGGGATATTCAAATTTACGACATTCAATCTGAAATGAAGGTCTTCACGAAATCTTCCTGCTTTTATTTCTTCGGTAAGATCGCGGTTTGATGTCGCAAGGATGCGGATATTCACCTTGACTGGTCCTGTACCACCTACACGGTCAATTTCCCGCTCCTGAATAGCACGAAGCAATTTTGCCTGCAGACGAATGTCCATTTCACTAATTTCATCAAGAAACAAGGTGCCGCCGTCGGCTTCTTCAAACTTTCCGATACGTCTTGCAACAGCACCTGTAAATGATCCTTTTTCATGGCCGAAAAGTTCTGATTCCAGCAGATTTTCCGGTATAGCCGCACAGTTCACACTTACAAATGGTTTACCGGCGCGCCTACTTTTACTATGCACGTATCGTGCCATAACTTCCTTACCGGTACCGGATTCTCCGGTAATCATGATACTGGCTTCACTTGGTGCAATCTGATCAGCAAGGCTGACGACCTGCATCATGACGCGGTCACGGTAAATAAACTCATGATCATCCGTGGATATCGCTGTAAGTACAGCCGCAATTAGCTCGGGATCAGGAGGTAAGGGAATATATTCTTTTGCGCCGGCACGTATGGCTGCAACAGCTGCATCAGAATCGCTACCGACACCACAGGCGACGACCGGTGTGGAAATACGTTCTGATTCAATTTGCTCGATAAGTGCTTTGATATTTTGCTCTACATCAACCATTAGCAGGTCAGCACCTTTTGACCTGATCAGCTTGAGAGCCATATCAATATCTTGTGCGTGGGTCACACTTGCACCGTTATTTATCGCTATTTTTGACGCGGTGCTCAGTTGATCCTGAAGAGATCCGACAATGATCAGACGCATTTAATCTTTTCCTGCTATATTAATCAAAATAAGTAATTCTTTGATACTGAGGCAGCATTGCGTTCAATTGAACTTCAAGCCGTCTCGGGTTTTCTTCACGTCCAATTGACAATACACCTACCATATAAAGAGAATTCATTACTGACTCATTTTGATAGTTTCGTTCTGCTTTGCTTGCTAAGGGCAATAAAACCATATGTGCAAGCACTGCACCGTAAAAAGTTGTAAGAAGGGCCACTTGCATAGCTGGTCCGATAGTGCTTGGATCAGTGAGATTTCCAAGCATTTGTACAAGTCCGATAAGTGTTCCGATAAGACCCATTGCGGGGGCAACTTCGGCTGCCCGTCTCAGTAAATCGACGCTTTTTGATTGTATGCTTTGCGTGTAATTAATCTCATTTTGCATGATTTTTTCAATATCATCCGGATTGGTGCCATCGACGGTAAGATTTAACCCCTTTTGTAAAAAAGGTTCACTGTTTAGACCCTTTGCAACATTGGCCATAGAAAGAAGCCCTTCTGATCGGGCACGTTCAGCTATTTGTATCATTGAGGTGCCGACTTCACGCGGATCATGCGGTTTGTAGGATAACATACCCATAAGCGCTTTCGGTATATTCATCAGATCTCTCAATGAAAAACTAACGACAGTTATCGCAATTGTACCAGCAACAACGATTAATATTGAAGGTAGGTTCAAAAATGCAAGAGAGGAGCCACCAATGAGAATTGCCGATATAACAAGGACAAATCCTAATACTATTCCAAGAAGTGTAATCAAAATATCACCTAGTCTTCAATTTTAATAATTTCCGTCATGGTTATTCCCAGCTTATCTTCAACTAGCACTACTTCACCGCGGGCAACTAACCGGTTATTTACGAAAATATCGACTGCTTCTCCTACTTTACGGTCCAATTCCAATACAGCACCCGGTCCCAATTGCAGCAACTTGGAAACCTGTAGATTGGTTTTTCCAAGTACCGCCGACACCCTTACGGGCACATCGTAAATGGCTTCCAGACTGACATCCGCACCTGATGATTTCGCATTCGATCCTGCTTCTGCGCCCCCACCTTGTTCCTCTAGTTCCTGCCAGTCGACATTTTCTGTATCAGACATTAGCATTGTGTCCTTAATTTTTAGTTAGCTATGCAATATTGCTTATATATTAATTTTATTGATTAATTACTTTAAAATATCAAAATTAATGAGTTTCATCCGGCTCAGTATTTATATCGACCCCCGGGTTCATTTTGCTGTCTGGGGTGTCTGGAGAATCGAGAAACATATTTACTGTTTCTTCTACCGATTTCATCAGATCTTCAAAATCCCGTTCCGCGCCACCATCTATCCATTCGACACGACAATCACTTATATTTGCCATAGGTTCACTTATAAGTACAATTTGCCCGTGATAATCACTTGTGGTTTGTAGAGTATCAATCTTTCTACGTAATAATGGTAAAATCTGCTCATTTACACGGATGACCATTCTTGGTTCCAAGGGGTTGTTTTTCATACAATCCTGAACTAGTGCCTCAATTTCTTTAAGAGGGGTTTCTGCTACTATAGCAGGCGCCAGCTTGCGAATAATAGCCATAACAAGTGATGTTGCATTTTTTTCCATGGAAATAATCTGTTCGTCATGGCGCATCAGAACCATATCCAGAGAATTTTTTATATTCTCAAGAACCCGTTCACAATTCTTTTCTATTGATCCCTGGGCATCTGCTTCGCCTTGAATTTTTCCATTTTCAAAAGCTTCATCCTGCAATTTCTTCATCTTACTTGTGTAAGTATGACCTGAACTTTCGCTGGAAAAGTCATTATCAAATGTATATTTTACAGATTCCATTAAACTTCCTAATAAATTAGCTCATCTTCGCCTTTATTATCCGAGAGGATAATTTCGCCGGCATCAGCCAGATCCTTGGCAACAGTGACGATTTCCATCTGGGCTTCATCCACATCTTTTAATTTCACAGGACCCATTGCTTCCATATCTTCTTTCAGTATTTTAGCTGCTCTTTCAGACATGTTACTGAAAAACAGATCTCTGATTTTATCTGACGCCCCTTTCATGGCAAGGCCAAGGCGATCTTTATCAATATTACGTAGCAGTGTTTGTGTGCCTGTTGCATCAAGCTTCTGAAGGTCTTCAAATGTAAACATAAGGGCGCGAATGCGTTCTGCGCTTTCCCGGTTTCTGTCTTCCAACGCAGTAAGAAAACGGGTTTCCGAAGCACGGTCAAGAAAGTTGAATATTTCAGCAATGGTTTCATGGCTGTCTTTGCGGCTGGTTCTAGCCAGATTATTCATGAATTCAACCCGTAAAGTACTTTCTACTTTATCTAGGATATCCTTTTGAACGGGTTCCATTTTCAACATGCGATTGATAACCTCCATCGCAAATTCGTCCGGAAGAACACTTAAAACAGCTGAGGCATGTTCAGGTTTTATCTTTGATAGGATCACGGAAACTGTTTGCGGATATTCATTTTTGAGATAAGTCGCAAGAACCACCTCATTAACATTTCCAAGCTTATCCCACATTGTACGCCCTGCGGGACCTCTAATCTCGTCCATAATCTGGGAAACGCGTTCTCCAGGAAGCATTTTATTAAGCAGTCTTTCAGTATTATCAAAACTACCTGTCAGAGAGCCTACTGATGAGACACCGTTGGCAAACTCTAGGAACAGTTCTTCGACAACATCGGCTTCAACGGTTCCTAACGACGACATAGCAAGGGATAATTCCTTGATTTCTTCATCATCTAAAAGTTCCCAAATCATAGCGCCATGCTCTTCACCAAGAGCAATCATAAGTGCTGCCGCTTTATCGTATGAATTTAAATCCTGTATTCTTGTAATTGCTGACACTTTATCCTACCCGTATAACCAGCTTCTAACCACGGCAACAGATTCGTCAGGATGTCTTTCCACAAGTTCACCCACTTTCTTTAATGTTGTTGCCTGAATTCGTCCTTCCACGGCCGCTACATCAATTGCAGCCTCCATTCCATGTTGTTGTGCTACTTCGCGTGCTGATACACGGTGTTCACCCCTTATGGGAACGGGAATATTATATTCTCCTTGCGCCGCTTGTGGTGGCGGGGCTAGAGCCTGTTGCTGCCCCTGTGGTTGGCCTTGTATTTGTTGTGGCGCACCTGTGGCACCGGGTGCAACGGCGCCCTGAATCTGTGCCGGTGCAGCACCATCACCGGCTTGTGCCGTTGTCATATACCGAATGAGGGGACGCAGGCCAAACAATATTAACAATACAGATACAATAAGAAGTGTTACCACTTCCGCAATTCGCATAATATCTATATTTGTCATGTCAACGAGGCCTTCTGATATTTCGTCTTCACCGAAATCAATTGGTGCAAACTCCATATTTATAACACTAACCGTATCGCCGCGTAGTTCGTCATACCCCATAGCTGATTTCACCAGCTCTTCGATTTGTGCGAGTTCATCTTCTGAACGTGGTTGATATTGTGGTTGTGTTACAGTTCCATCATCCGCGACACCCCCGCCAGCGTATCTTCCATCAACAAGGACTGCGACAGAAAGCCGCTCCACTGAACCAGCTTCGTTAATTTGTGTGCTTATGGTTTTTGATATTTCAAAATTGGTCTGTTCACGCGTTATTGTTTCCGTGTTTTGGCTTTCAATTTCTGGGCCTGTATCGGTTTGAATGCCTGCATTCGGCAAGTTGTTCGCGACTGAAATGGCAGTTTCATCCGGTGCACTGTTTTGTACATCTGATCTCTGCGTTTCTTCAGTTTGAGTGGCAACAGGGACGGCACCATCCGGGTCAAATACTTCAGAATTGCTGGTTGTGCGGCTCATATTAAGCTGCGCGGTGACTTCTGCTCTTACTTTGCCAAGCCCAACAGTTTTGCTTATTAATTCTTCGATCTGTGCCCGAAGACGATTTTCCAGTGAGATCTTTTTTTCTTCGATAGAGTTTGCCAGCGAACCTATTTCACTTTCTGATGCGCCGCGTGCAAGAAGGGTTCCTTGCTGATCCACGATTGAAATACTTTCCTGGCTCAACTCTGGCACTGCTGCAGCGACAAGATTCTGTATTGCGACAATCTGACCACGACCTAATCGACCACCACGGGTTTTAATGAATATTGATGCAGATCCCTGACTGGCATCATTACTGAAGAGTCTTCTTTGTGGCAAAACCAAATGGATACGGGAGCTTGAAACCTGTTCGATTGAGTTAATGGTTCGTGCAAGCTCGCCTTCCAGTGCGCGTAAGCGATTAATATTTTGAACAAAACTTGTCGTACCAAGATTATCCTGACTATCGAAAATTTCATAACCAACAGAGCCGCCTGTATTAAGGCCCTGCGCAGCTATATCCATCCTTAAGCGAGATACCTGATTTTCAGGTACAAGAATTGTGCTGCCATCACCAACTAGTTCATAGGGGATGTTCCGCCCCTCCAGATTTTGAACAATCTGGGAACTGTCCGCGAGATCAAGTCCACTAAAAAGCAGTGACATTTGCGGCGTAGAAAGACGCATTGTTATATAGGCAAAGAAGCCAATTGTAATAAGGGCGACAGTTGCCATTGCGGCAAGTCTGGGCGCACCCAAAGTCCTGAAGAATTCTGCTAAACCATTCACTATATTAATCCCTTGATAGTGATTTAACAGATAGGACCCCGTTCTGTGTATCTATCTGATTCTTAGTATTTTTTCGCAAAAGCACATTCTTGCTTAAGCGTCACTAAAAAGAGTTTACACGCTCTTTAGTAAACAGAAAGTTAATACTAGGCAGATATTGCCTAGTTTATTTTTTTTTGCAAGACACTTTGAATAAAATAGTGCCTTTTTTGAGAAAAAAAGCACTATTTTGTAATCTGTGGTTGTGGCGTTGATTCGTAAGAATCGTTTAAGTGTAAAAAAAACCGCGAAGTATGACATCCGCGGTTTTTCATGTTCTGAGTTTAATTTAACTGGTCAGTGATTTTTTGCCTTACTTTTATCCTGGCGATAATCCTGAACTCTGGTTGTTCGTAGTCCAAGGAGCCCATCTTCATCGATAGCACGCTGCCATGACAAAAATTCTTCTACTGACAAAGTGTACTTTCGGCAGGCATCCTCTAATGACAATAGTCCACCCCGAACTGCAGCCACTACTTCGGCTTTACGTCTTACAACCCATCTTTTGGTGTCTTTGGGTGGCAAGTCCTTCAAGGTTAACTGCTCACCAGTTGGCCCAACAACTGAATCTTTTTCTACCATATTTTTAATACTCATTTTACGCTTATTCTCCGGTCACATGTTTTAACACTATCCAACATAAGCGAAGTGTCTAAAAATATGATTAATGAACAGCGTAAATTTGTGGTGAATGAATGTTAAAATTTTATCATATCCCGATATGGTACAAAAAAAGCCCGCTAAATTTATAGCGGGCTTTTTGTTAACTTGATGGTATTTAACGTTTAATGCTGTTTAGTTCGTTAAGCATTTCATCAGCGGTCGTAATGATTTTGGTGCTTGCAGAAAATGCCCTTTGAACTGTGATTAAGTTGGTAAATTCAGCTGCCAGATCCACCGTTGAGGCTTCCAGTGTTGATGGTGCCACCAATCCTGCACCACCTTTACCGGCCAGTTTAAGGCTACCTTCACCAGAGGCATCGGAAATTGTATAGGAATTCCCTTGACGTCGTGTCAGTCCATCCGGGTTCTGGAAAGTTTGAATAGGCAGGGCAAAAACATCCCTGGCCAGACCATTGTTAAAGAGTGCAGTAACGATACCTTCTTCGTTTACAGAAACCCCAATCACACTACCAAACTCGGCACCGTTTGCTGTGGTGGAAATCACAGTTGATTCCCCGGCAAATTCCGAAATGCCATCACTTTCGCCGTTTGAACCAAGGTTAAAAGTGATTTGTCCCGGATCGGAACCACCTGCCCAGTTAACTGTAAGTGGTGCAAGTAACGCTGCTGATGTTGCAGTTGTATCAATAGTACCGTCACCATTAAATACAATTTGGCCAGCAGCCAGTTGACCTGTACCGGCAACAGTCGCTCCAGTAATATCGCTAGGCGGGCTTACAAAAATTTCCGCGTTCCAGGTGTTATCTGCTTGTTTGAGTGCTGCGAAAGTTACTGTATGAAGTTCGCCGCGCGCATCATAAGCCTGAACGCTGGTCTGGAAATCAGGTTTTAACCCTACCGCAGGTGGAACATTACCCGCTGCAACTTCAGCATCATACCCTGCCATAGAGAAGTTATATAAGGTGTTGTCGTAAGTACCGATTGCGGCATTAACTGCCTGTGACGATTGAAGGTTGGCACGAATGGCAATTGATGATGTTGGCTCGGCACTGCTGGTAAATCGAGCTACGTTTATCGGCACCAGGTTTTGAATTGTTTCCACGGGTGGGTTGCCGTCAGCATCAAGCGCAAAGCCTTGCAGATATAATCCGGCAGTATTTTGCAGAAAGCCTGCTTCGTCAGGTGTAAATGACCCGGCACGGGTAAATGAAATTGTCGCATCAGCACCTTGGGCATTGGCCTGATTGGCGACGACAAAGAAGCCTGAACCATCAATGCTTAGGTCAGTAGCTGATGTAGAGCCTTGTAATAGTCCCTGATGGCTTATGAGGGCCTGAGGCTTTGCTATAACACCACCCGGTGAATAGGATGTTGAATTTGATTCTGTAACAAGTGATGAGAATCGTGCCTGTGTTCCTTTGTAACCTACAGTGTTAATGTTCACGATATTGTCAGATATCATACCCATGGCGCTACTGTTAGCGGCAAGTCCGGATACCCCGGAAAATAGTGATGCGTAAAGTGACATTGTGATACTCCTTTTCAAAAATATATGTCGTTAAAATTGGCGACATTGATCCAATTAATAGTTAATGCGTTTCACGCTTCATTCAGTACCGGTTTCTTCCGGTAGGGGTTCTTGTTCAACTTGCCTCACCGCTAGAACGTTACGCGGTGAAGTTAGAATTCCGTTTGAGGAAAGCAATACTTGCCCTCCCACATTTTCAATGCTTTCGACAATGCCGATAGAGTAGATATTGTTGGCAACTTTTTCTCCATTGGCAGATAAAGCTTCTATTTCCAATGTATATGTTCCCGGATCAGTTCCAGCTGGGGCTTTCCAGACGAATTCATGAATTCCGGATCCCAGCTCCCCGTTCATTGAGTCGACTTTAAGCCCGTTATTATCTTTAATAGTAAGCTTGGTAGTACTTGTTGAGGCATCGAGTAGGTATTCCCATGTTGCGGTTCCTTCCTCTGTAAGGCCGGCTTTATTGGTTCCGATCGTTACTTCTTTGCCTAAATAATCAACAGCATTACCGTTTTCCAGTGCTCTGTTTTGTTCTACAATCGCTTCAAGGTTCTTATTGGTAGCAATTGATTGTTCTACACCGGTAAAGGCAACAAGCTGCTGTGTAAACTGGTTACTGTCCATGGGAGCAAGGGGATCCTGATATTGCAACTGTGTTGTCAATAACTGCAGGAAATTATCAAAATCTTTAGCAAGCGTTGCTGCAGACTGATTAGCGTGTGTTGTTGTCCCTTGTCCTACTATTTCATTAACATCCATGTTAAATCCTTACATTATACACTTATATCTAAAGCCTGATTTGAATAACCCATACTTACCTGTTGCATGGTGCCTTGCTGGGAAAGTTGCTCTAACGTTCCTTCGTCACCGGTCGAGTTATTATTTCCGGCAAATTGCTGCCCGGCATTTTTTCCGTCCTGTTTCATCAGCGAGAAATTCATATTTTTGTTTGACATATTGATTCCAGCATCCTGCAGGGCTTTCTCAAGAGCACCTTGGTCGCGTTGCAACATTGTCAGTGTTCTTTCGTTTTCAACAACCATTGAGGCTTGCATTTTTCCGTCTTTGGCAAACTCCAAACGAATATCAACCTGGCCAAGTTCAGCAGGTTGAAGCCTGATGGTAAAATTATTTTGCCCATTTACGATTTGACGGTTTATGGCGACTGTGATTTGCTCATTAATCATGCGTGTCATGGCTGCCGCGTCTGTTTTCATGGCAGCGTGGATGTTGCCGATTGTTTTGTGCTGTGCAATATCCTGTATTGCCAGCAGACTATTGCTTGTTAGCTGTCCCGGATTGTTCTGCAAAGGGGGAAGCAGTGGAGCCGGTTCTGATTTTTGTCCGTTACTTCCAAGATCAAGCTGAATATCACTTTTAAATGCACTCGTCAGATTTGTGTTATTAGCTGAAGCGGCTGGCTGACCGGCATTTGCATTGATCGATGCTTTGGGTGTTTGATCATTGGCAGGATCAGCCTTAGCGGCCGCTGATTTTATATTGTTTTTTTCGGCCGCAGCAGTCGGTTTGTTGACGACATGTTGTGTTGGTGCCTGTGCAACTGGGATGGATTTAGCTGCTTCTGTAGACATAGTTTCCGCCGATCGGATCGGCGATTGTGCGTTTTGTTCTGAAGAAGGTGAAACTGCTTCACCTATTTCCGTATTATTCTGTGGAACATTCTCAGTGGTTATGTCCTGCGAGGCAATGCTTTTATCTGATGTATTGTTTAGTGTTTCAGATGCTTTTTTTCCGCCTTCCGCCTGCGAAATATTTACATCCGTATTTTCTATTATATTCTGTGTCTTATTGTCATTACTCTGTGTATCAGCATTGGCCTGATGTTGAGTTTCTGCTTTAACAGAAGTCTCCGCTATTCTTTTGTCGTTGGTCGTTTCTGTAACTAAAGCTGGCTCATCACTATTGGCGGGGCTTACAACTACATTGACTGTTTTTGCTGTTTCTTCTGGTACCTTCTGCTCTGTTTTGGCAGGGGAACCTGTTTCCTGCACGACAATATTATCAACAGCATCAGATTCGGCTTTGGCTATCGGCAGAGCTTGAGGATTAGATTTTTCATTCTTACCGCCGGATTGTTCAGATGCTACAATGATTTCATCAATATTATTCGATTTTGTGACTACACTATCAACATTGGGTTGCTGCGGGTCATTCTTTTTTTCTGAATTTTCATCGGGCACTACGGTTATTTTTGAATTCAGTTCGGATGCCTTATCAACATTGATGGCTGCAGCATTCTGATCAGGGGAGGGATATGAAGTAGTACCTGGAAAATTATCTGCGTTATTTTCCTGTGCTTTGCCCGGTTCCTGGTCTGATAGGGTTTCACTTTCCTGTGCGGCTACCTTTTCGTTTGCCTCTGATTTATTTTCAGTTGTTTGAACATTCTGCTCATCCAGATGCTCAGCAAATGTTTTATCAGTGCTTTCTGTTTTCTTGGATTTACGAACTTCATTGTTACCACCAGCTTGCGCAGTTGAAGAAATGTCAGAAACATTTTTCCTTTCCTGCGCCTTTGCTGCAGCGGGAAGCTCTTTAAATAATATGTCAACGCTTGTTGTCATTTATAAATTTATCCAAATAATTTAATTCGGTTGATTAAATGCAAAAAGCAGGCCAGTTTATTTCTTATTTATAACTATTTGTTTTTAAAGGATAAAAAATATAATTTTCTTCGTATTTATTCCCAGAGGCAAAAGATTCCCAATGAATGGCAGCTAAAATTTTCCCAAAAGAGGCAAAATTGTCCTCCCCCCTGAAAAAAGAGTTTTGATTAACAACATGCTTTTCCGAATTGGCCCCAACCTTGCATAGGACTATAGGCAAGATGAGAAAACTCATGCGTAGAATTTATGGTAACTTGTAACTTAAAATTCTGAAATGTGTTATTTATCAGATACTTAGATAGGAATTATTGTGAGCTTAAAAAACATAGTACACATAAGATACAAAGCCTCAGGTAACGGTCAATTGAGACTTTTTTACCGTTTGGGGCAACTGTTGCCTATCGGTATTTGTAATATAAGTATGGAATGGAGGTCGGTTCGATGACCATAAGTGCAATTATTAATAATTCACTGACCGGATTATTTACCAGTCAAACGGCTCTCAGAACAATTACTGATAACGTTTCAAATGTGAATACAGAAGGTTATGCCCGGAAAGTTGTGCATCTAGAACCCAAGATTACAGGAGCACAGGGGGCAGGTGTTCTGATCTCGGGTATTGAACGGGTCGTTGATAAATTTCTGGTTAAATCAACCTATGAAACACAGGGTGACGCCGCGAGATATGAGCTTGAAAATACATTTCATTCAAGAATGCAGGCAATGCTTGGCCGTCCGGATGTCAATAGCTCGCTTAGTGGTAAGATAAACGATGTGTTTAATTCGATGTCAGAGCTGGCACTTAACCCGCTTTCTACCATCTTAAAGGAATCTGTTGTATCGCGTATTGATGCATTTGGTAATGAAATCGGTATGCTTGCTGAAAATATTCAGGTTATGCGCCTTGATGCCAGTACACAGATTGCGGAAACAGTTTCCAAAATTAATGGGCTTCTAGAAAGAATTGATTTTCTAAACCCATTAATTGTTAAGGAAACCATATCGACGGGTGATGCGGGTTCACTGATAGAACAGCGTGCTCAGGCGCTCAGTGATCTTTCTGAATTGATTGATATCAATATAATTGAAACGGGCAATAACCGGATTGATGTAAGCACAAAATCAGGGCTAAATCTGATCGGTGTTACCCGCCGTGCCTTACAATATACTTCTCCGGGTATTGTATCCTCTTCAACACCATTTCCGCCTATAACAGTACATAATGTGGATCCTACAACCGGGTCACTTTCAGCCACGGGACTCACATTAGATGAAAATGTGAGTTCAGGTGAGCTTTACGGCCTTTTTCATATTCGTGATACCGAACTGGTTGAAATGTCAGAGGAACTTGGGTCCCTTGCCAGTAGCGTCATGAATGAATTTAACCGCGTTCATAATGAAAATGTTGCGGCTCCTCCACCCAACACGCTCACCGGGCACAATACAGGAGCACTTGCCACAGATCCCCATAACTTTACGGGTCAAAGTGTTTTCGCTGTTACTGATAGTGCAGGAAACCTGGTTAACAGCGTGATGATTGATTTTGGTGTAACCGGCCCCAACTTTTCCGATATTATTACAGCAGTAAATGCTGGTCTTGGCGGTGATGGCACACTTGCGCTCACCAATGGGGTTTTAAGCCTGACGGCGGCAAATGCCAGCAATGGTGTATCCATTTCACAGGTTGCAGGCAGTGAAAGTGACCGCGCTGGTCGCGGCTTTTCACAGTATTTCGGAATGAATGACCTGATTTCCGCACGGTCAAACGGACAGTATGAAACAGGCGTTGTCGGTACTGACCTTCATGGTTTTACTGGTGGCGGAACAATCCATCTTGAGGTAAAGGGGCAGGGCGGTATTGATCTTGCTGCCTATACAATGACCATTACAGGTGGTCAGACATATAATGATATTATCACTGACCTGAATTCCAGTTCTCTTGCGCCCTATATGACTTTTTCTCTAAGTTCCACAGGTGAACTTGTCTCAACTCCAACCCCCGGGTTTGATTATGCGAGGGTTCATGTGCAGTCAGATGTTACATCACGCGGCGCAACCGGTACAACACTTTCAGATTTCTTTGGTATCGGCAATCGGTACCTGATTGATGCCGCTTTTGATTTTGGTGTTGTTGATCGCATTGCCAATGATGTGAACCTGCTTTCGCTGGCAAAGTTTGAAGACACGGCCCTTGTAGGCGAAACAGCGATCAGCTTTGGTGATCAGCGCGGCGGTATCGCGCTGCAGGAGCTCGAAAATCAGAATGTAAACATCAGAAAGGCCGGGGGCTTAAATGCGTTTAACAGTTCACTTGGCCAGTATGCGTCCGCACTTCTTGCGGATTTCGGGTTTAGAGCAAAGCTCGCAGAAGGCTTTGGTAAGGATAGCAAACTACTTCTTAATGAACTTAACCAGAGAACCCAGAGCATTTCCGGTGTCAACGTAGACGAAGAACTCAGCAACATGATTATTTATCAGAATGCCTATGCATCGTCCGCCCGGATGCTTTCCGTGGCACAGGAATTGTTCGATGAAATTCTCGGTATCGTTTAGTAACAAGAGGATAAAAAAATGACACGCGTATCAAGTTTTGGACAACAACAGGTAATGTTAAACAGCATGCTGAACAACCAGGCGCAGCTGTTTAAAGACCAGAAACAGGTGGCGTCCGGTAAAATTCATGAAACCTATCAGGAATTTACCGGTGAAGTGAACACGCTATTGGGCTCAAAAAACCTGCTTGACCGCACCCAAAGCTATATTGGCGCGGCCGAACATGTAAAAAGAAACCTTGATGTAAACAATCTTCAGCTTGAAAATATTATTGGAAAAGCGGAAGACATCCGTCATGCGGTGCTTGAATCCATCGCGCAGGATAAAACATTCGTGCTGATGGATACGGTGAAGGAAGCATTTACATCAATGATTGCGTCCCTGAATACAGACATTGGCGGCGTTCATATTTTCAGCGGTGGCAGAACCGATGTTAACCCGATCATCGGCAGTAATCTGGATGATCTGATTGCTGCGGCATCGGCCGCCGACATGTTTCAGAATGATAACCGCAAGGCAATCGCGAAAATCGGTAAAAACACCAACATGGAATATAGCCTGCTGGCTGATGAAGTCGCCGAAGATATTTTTGCGGCCATAAAAAACATTGCCGATTTTGATAATGTAACGCCGATTTCCGGGCAGTTAACGCCTGCGCAAAATGCGTTTCTCGAAAGTCAACTTGCCGTTTTTGATGCCGCAATTGAAGATTTACGGATCATTAATTCAAGTAATGGCATGCGTTTTGGCCGTGCGGACGAGCTGCTCACGGAACATCAGGATAGGGAAACTTTTATGCTGACCTTTATTTCCGACATCGAAGACGTGAATATGGCCGAAGCCATCACCCGGGTTAATAATGATCAAATCGCCCTTGATGTTTCATACAAACTGACAGCGGAACTTTCCCGTATGTCACTGCTAAACTTTATATAGGAATGCTGTAAACACTTGATGTTTGCCCGAAACAGGTTTATGTGACGGGCATGAGCAATGTGACCCTAAACAGCCTTGGTATCAATAAAGCGCCGGAAGACACCCGTGTTGTCGTCGCCATGTCCGGCGGCGTGGACAGTTCCGTTGTTGCCGCGATGTTAAAAGACGAAGGCTATGATGTGGTCGGCATCACATTGCAGCTTTATGATCATGGTGTCGCGATCCAGAAAAAGGGCGCCTGTTGCGCGGGGCAGGATATTCATGATGCGCGCCGCGTATCCGAAGCCGTGGGTATCCCCCATTATGTGCTTGATTATGAAAGCCGCTTTAAAGACAGCGTGATGGAAGACTTCGCCGACAGCTATATTCGCGGTGAAACGCCGATCCCCTGTGTGCGCTGTAATCAGGAAGTAAAATTCAAGGACCTGTTGATCACCGCAAAAGACCTTGACGCCGATGTGCTTGCCACCGGGCATTATGTAAGGCGGGAAGGGCCCGCGGATCATGCCGAAATGCACAAGGCCGTTGATGAAAGCAAGGACCAGAGCTATTTCCTTTTTGCCACCACGCAGGAACAGCTAAATTACCTTCGTTTTCCGCTTGGTGGCATGGTGAAGGAAGACGTCCGTAACTTGGCCGAAAAATACGGGCTTAAGGTCGCAAATAAACCCGACAGCCAGGATATCTGCTTTGTCCCCGAAGGGGGTTATGCAAGTGTGATCGAACGGCTTCGTCCCGGTGCGGGTGAGCCCGGTGAAATTGTCCATCTTGATGGTCGGGTGCTGGGGGATCATAAAGGTATCATTTATTATACAATTGGGCAGCGTCGCGGCATTGGTGTCGGCGGGGGTGACCCGCTTTATGTGATCAGGCTTGATCCCGATAAAAAGCAGGTCATTGTCGGGCCGAAAGAAGCCATTGAAATATCAAAAGTGCACGTGAAGGAACTCAACTGGCTCGGGGATGGTGAAATCCCGGATGATGGCCTTAAAATCGAAGTGAAGGTCCGCTCCACAAGACCGCCCGAACCCGCAACCCTTTTTAAAGGAGACGGGCCGGACGAAGCCTATTTTATTCTTGATAATCCGGAATATGGTGTTTCATCGGGGCAGGCGGCTGTCTTTTATGATGGCAATCGTTTACTGGGTGGTGGCTGGATCGTAAAGGCACAATCCGCCTATGCGGCATAACGCAAAAATATGTGTTTACAGCCAATTCACAATTCTCTATAACGTGCGCTTGTTCGACACAAAAAGAGTCGGACATCAATAATTTGGTGCGGCGGGGTAGCTCAGCTGGTTAGAGCAGCGGAATCATAATCCGCGTGTCGGGGGTTCAAGTCCCTCTCCCGCTACCAAATTTCCCATTACCCATTCAGCAAATACTGATTAATGACGTTTTCGTACCATTCCTGCTTCGCGCTGATGCTTTCGGGTTCACCGTCTTTAGCCGCAAGATCACGAAGGTCACTTAGGGATAATTTTCCCGCTTCAAACGCGGCACCGTTTCCGGTATCGAAACTGGCGTAACGGGCGGTCTTATGGGCGGGAAGGGGGCTTTCGTTTAATATTTTATGCGCAATTTCAAGTCCCCGTGCAAAGGCATCCATCCCGCCGATGTGGCCGATGAAGATATCTTCCATATCAGTGCTTTCACGGCGCGTTTTTGCGTCAAAATTAAGCCCGCCTGTATTAAACCCGCCTGCCGCCAGCACGACCATCATACCATGAACACAGTCATACATATCAATCGGGAACTGGTCCGTGTCCCACCCGTTTTGTGGGTCCCCCCTGTTGGCATCAATGCTGCCAAGCATCCCTGCGTTGGTGCACATTTGAAGGTCATGTGCAAATGTATGCCCGGCCAATGTGGCGTGATTGGCTTCGATATTCAGCTTGAAATCCTGATCTAGTCCATGATGACGCAGGAAACCGATGACGGTTTGTGCATCAAAATCATACTGGTGTTTGGTCGGTTCCATTGGTTTGGGTTCAATAAGGAAGGTGCCTTTAAACCCGTTTTGGCGGCCATAATCCCGCGCAAGGGTAAGAAACTGCGCAAGATGGTCAAGTTCACGTTTCGTATCCGTGTTTTGCAGGCAGCTATATCCTTCGCGCCCGCCCCAGAACACATAATTTTCACCGCCAAGTTTGATGGTGGCATCAATGGCTCCCTTAACCTGCGCCGCCGCGTGGGTAAGGACGTCGAAATTGGGGTTTGTGGAGGCCCCATTCATATAACGGGGGTGACTAAATACATTCGCTGTCCCCCACAGCAGCTTCATTCCTGTTTCTTTTTGTCGTTCCTTGGCCAGAGCCACCATTTTCTGAAGGTTCTGTTCGCGCTTAACCACACTTTCTGCATCGGGGGCCATATCAATGTCATGAAAACAGTAATAGGGAACACCA